>NZ_JBBMEI010000010.1:0-77854 GCF_040096655.1 Blautia intestinihominis
GTGAAGCCCCCCTCAAGATGAGATATCCCATCCGAAAGGAGTAAACCCCCTTGAAGACGACGAGGTTGATAGGGCAGGGGTGGAAGTGCGGTAACGCATGGAGCTGACTGCTACTAATAGGGTGAGGGCTTGACCAACTAGTGAGAAAGCGGTCAAGACAGAATGGAAACAGAACGGAGTGAGTTTACTCACGGAGGGCTGTTTACAGACTGGATTGAACATTTGCGAGCAAATGACACCGAATGACGAAGTCATGAGGTGACCGATTTCGAACGGAAGCTTGGTTATTGATTCAGAAATGTCAACATGTATGTGGTTTTGAAGATACGATAGAAAAAAGCCAATGCTAGAGCAGATGAGAAATCTGTTGTATCATTGGTTTTTTTATTTCTTAAATATAGAATGGCGGACTGTATCTTTGAACTGTTTCAGTGTATACTGAGATAAAAACTAATAATAAATTTATACGTAAAGGATGAACATATGGAATTTTATAAGGTAAAAATAACCAGAAAAGGAACAAAACCACCTATTTGGAGACGCTGCCTTGTTCCTGCAGATATCACATTTGCACAGATGGCAGTTGTACTTGAAGAGATTCTGGAATATGAAACTTCATCTTTATATGAATTTGAATTTTTCCAGAAAAAAGTACGCATCCGGGAATGGACAGAAGACGGGGAAAGCGCAACCTGGCAGTATGATTTTCAAAATGCAGCAGATACTTTCGTAAATGATCTGATGAATACAGAAAAATGGTTTACTTTCAGAATCCATGCAGAAGAAAAACTGCCAGAATATCGTGTAGATATTGAAAACAGAGTTAAGAAAGCGGTATTAGATGAGGGAGACAAAGAAGTATGCTTTCCTGTAATCATGAAAGAAGTAAGCAGAGAAGATGAAGAAATATGGACAGATGCATTAGAAAGAAATGCTTATCTTGAAGAGACTTTCAAACTGCAGGACGGAGAATCTGATTATCGCAGCTTCGAAGAAATTAAGGCAGATACAGAAAGCAATAAAATCCTCATAACCAGCACAAAGCCAGTAAGTCGGGAACTTCATAATAAACAATCCACTGATTCAATCATGAGAGAATTTACGGATAACTATCTGAATCCATTTATTGAACAAAAAATGGCAGAGCTTGAGCTGGAAGAAGAAGGAACCAGAAATCCAGATGTCAAAGAATACCTTCTTTCCTACAAAAAAGAAGATCTCGAAGAAAAAGCCAAAGAATTCAACATCACCTGCAGTGGCAGCACCAAAGAAGAACTTGCAGAGGAGATTGCGAAATATGTTCTGAGTCCGGAAGGAATGCGAGAGATTTTTCTTCAGGCAGATGAATGGGAAGCAGATGCATTTGAGGCAGTCCTGGACAAGAAATGTTTTCTTGCAGAAGAAACAGACTGGATCAAACTTGGCTGGCTCAGCGATGCAGGATATGTGGTTTCCTACAGCGACCATCATGCCGAAGTTCCGAAAGCAGTTATTTCCTTATATAAAGAGATCAACACTCCGGAATTCCGCAAATTATGCAGACAGGTAAGCTGGATGCGTTCCTGCCAGACTATGCTCGGATTTATTTATGCGATCGCGCCATTAAAGATCGTATACCGCATGTATCGCAGAAGACCAGATTACAAGGTAAGCTATGACGAATTCCTTGAAATCTTGAAACAGGTTCCGGAAAACGACAATATGTGCATCGTCCGCGATGACAAAATGATCCTCAAAACAGTACTTCGCGAAAACCTTTATGAACGGATCGAAGAGTATCAGGGAGATAGAGAATTCTATATGCCGTCACCGGAAGAAGTGCTGGACTATGCAAAACACGGCTACCCATCCCAGGATCCGGCATATAAAAAACTTGAAAACTTCCTGAGAGAAGAACTTCATCAGAATACAGCTCAGATCACAGAGCTGATGTACATTGTGTTCAAAGAGTTTTCTATGGATGGAATGCTTTCTGATATCACAGAAGAGTTTAAGAACAGAAATGTTGTGTTTGAATCAGATAAACAGATGGAAACTTTTGCTTCTATCATGACAAATGTAAATAATAACACAAGAATGCTGGATTTCCGTGGATATACACCGAATGAGATCGCACGTATGTCCGCATCGGAAAGAACGATTCCGTCAATCGTTCCGATGGGAAGCATAGCAAATAAGACTTTTGTTCCGTCAAATATGGCAACAAAGAAAATCTATCCAAACGATCCATGCCCATGCGGAAGCGGTAAGAAATACAAGAAATGCTGTGGCAGAAAGTAAGAAAGGACAGGCTTTAAAATATGAAGTTATTGATCGTGCGTCACGGTGATCCGGATTACACCATAGATTCCCTGACAGAAAAAGGCTGGAAAGAAGTTGAATTTCTTTCTGAGAAACTTTCAAAACTTGATATCAAAGATTTTTATGTGTCACCGCTCGGCAGAGCCAAAGACACCGCATCTCTTACTCTCAAAAAAATGAACCGCACAGCAACAGAATGTGACTGGCTCAGAGAGTTTGATGTTCTGATTAATCGTCCGGATGTAACAGATCGAAAAATTATTATCTGGGACTGGCTTCCGCAGGACTGGACGATGGATGAACGTTTTTACCAGTATGATCACTGGTTTGAAAATGAACGAATGCAGGAAGCAGATGCCAGGGGTTATTATGACTATGTCACAGGAGAGTTTGATAAGCTCCTTGCAGAACATGGGTATGTCAGAGAGGGACATTATTACCGGGTAGAAAAGGCAAATAATGATACACTTGTTTTCTTCTGTCATTTTGGACTGGAGTGTGTTCTTCTGAGCCATCTGATGAGTGTATCGCCAATGGTTCTCTGGCATGGAGCCTGTGCCGCCCCAAGTTCCGTGACTACAGTAACAACCGAAGAAAGACGAGAAGGAATCGCAAGTTTCAGAATGAATTCTTTCGGAGATATTTCACATCTTTATGCAAACAACGAGCCACCTGCTTTTGCAGCGAGATTCTGTGAATGCTATGATAATAAAGATGAACGTCATGAGTAAATAATGTTGTGATCTGAAAGAGGCCACTTACGTCGCTTCCGTTTCCACTCCCGTCAGTTTTATTGAAAAAACTGTAAAAAAAAGTAAAATAGAGATAAATAAAACGAAGGGAGATGCAAACAATGATGAGAAAAAAAACAATGGCTTTTCTGATGGCTGGAATGATGATATTTGGAGGTACAATGCCGGTATTTGCAGAAACAGAAACGCAGAGTGGAAGTGATACTATAGTATGGAGTTATGAAGATATCGATCCGGAACTTTATGAAGGAGAATGGATGTCCTTTGACTATGGATTTGATTTGTATCTTCCGACTGAATGGACTGAAGCGAGCGATGAAGAGACTGAAAATATTGTATACAAGCTGGACAGCCCGGACAAAAAAATATCCTTGGCAATTACCTGTAATACATCAGAAGACATGGGAGCCAAAGCCGAACTGGACGCAGTAAAAAAGAATTTGGAAACACAGGGATTCACAGGGCTTGCAGATGTAGAAATAAATAATATCCCGGTAGTTGGATTTGATGATGAAGAAAATAAAGTGAGCGGAATTGCATTTGTTGGTGAAAGCGGAAATATGTATACGATTCTTATAGGACCTTTGGAAGATGAGGACTCACAGACTGTCGCTGCAAATATTTTAAAATCATTCAGCGAGACAGAAACTGACGCAGAAAGTGAATCATAAAAGAAAATCGGTCTCTGCGCCAGTATAAAGAAAATCAGATGGGTATCATAATATCCACATAAAATCTGGAATCATCATTAGAAAACTGTACCGTTCCATTGTACTTTTCTACAGTGAGCTGAATCGATGACAGACCAATACCATGACCATTTTTTCGAGTGGTCTGGTATTGGTTTTTTTCTTTTTTTACAATACCATCAAAAGTGTTGGTAGAAACAATATAAAGATAGGAATCATGCCGGGTGGTGACGGACAACTGAACAGATCTTTTTTCAGATGAAACAGTTTTGCATCCATCTATCGCATTTTCGAGGACATTTCCAAGGATACTGCAAAGGTCAATATCGGTAACCGGAAGATGCTCAGGAATGTTTATGTATATACGGATATCAACAGCAGATTCTCTGGCAATGGGTATCAGATAGTTTAACAGGGCATTTACAGAGTTATTCTGGCAATAAGTAATAACATGGCTGACTGGAAGAGCATTTATATATTTTTTCAGATACTGATTCAGAGAGTCATACTCTTTTTCATCTGCCAGCATTTTCAGAGTATGAAGAGTATGACGAAAATCGTGGCGTACACGTGCGGTTTCTTCCATATATTTAGTCTGTTTCAGATATTGGGCTTCCTGCATTTCAAGAAAATGGTTTCTTTCCGAGACTTTGGCTGAATCCAGTAAAGCAACTGCAACAAAATAAAAAAGTACATAGATCATCAGCATCAGGGAAAGCAGGATACCCAGAACGCACCAGAAGATAAAAAACATACGGTTTAGATATAGCGTTTCATGCCTCTGTGGTATGACCAGGATATTCACTCCTAGAAAAGTACCCGAGATTAAAACAGTCATATACCAGACTTTTGGCGAAGAAAGAGAATCAATCAGAAAGCTGCCATATTGCATAAGAGGCAATGTAAGCAATAAGAGCATAAGCAGACTGACGCCAAAATGAAATAAACTGGTGTCCACGCGGGAGATAAACACAGCAGAATCTGGATAGCGAGCAGCATCGTAACCATTGGTAAAATTAGAGGAAAAGCTTAAAAGGGCACATACAAAAACAAAAACGGCCAGAGACTGGCTGAAATTTGCGCATACAGAGAATTGAAAGAATAAAAAAAATAAAATCAGCATCGGGAAAGTAAAAAAATTGTCACTGAGAGAAAATCTGCATTTCAGATAAGCGGCAATCGGAATGAGCGTTATGAAAAAAATAAAAATGCAGAGAAATATCTGAGTTTTTTTTAATTTCAGCTGATGCTTCATAGGGCAATAACATAAAACAGCAGCAGGAAGAAATGGAAGATAAGAAGTTAATTCTGCTAAATAGCCGGATACAGTCATAGTGCCCTCCTTATAAAGTCTGCTCGGAGCGTATTTTCTGAAAAATATAATTTTTCCAGAGTTCTTCAATATGTTTGTATTTTTTTACATTTACAGGGAGCTGATGCATTCCCTCCATGTAACAGGAATGGTCTGCAAATCGGATGATATAATCCATATTCACCAGTATTCCGCGAATGATAAGAAGAAAACGGAAATCATCTGTCAACAGTTCCGATATATCGCGAAAATTCATGCGTGTAATATAACTGTGGCCTTGTTGAGTCACGATTTCCGAACAGTGATCAGAAGAACGAACGAAAATAATATCAGAAAATGGAATGGTATGAGATTCTCTGTTTGATATAAAAGAAAGCAGCCGTTCTTCCCTGGTAGTGCGCTTCATTAAATCATCCATCAGGCGAAAAATGCGGCTTTTTTCAAAGGGTTTGGTAACATACTCATAGGCATGAATGCGAAAAGCATCTGCCATATGCTCAGGACTGGATGTGATAAAAATCAACAGCAGATTTGCGTCGGTTTTGCGAATAACCTCTGCGGTTTCGATGCCGGTGATTCCATTCATATAAATATCCAGAAATACTGCAGCATACTGGCACGGGCGGTAATTTTTCAAAAATTCTTCTCCGCTGGAAAAGCAATGCAGAATCAGATCATTTGAGTGATGCGCAGCATACTCGACAAGAATGTCATGAAGGTTGTCACAATCTGTCTTAGAATCGTCAATAAGAGCAAGAACCATAAGGAACACCTCTTTCAAAAAAATAAACTGTAAAACGAAGTTAAGGGTAAAATTATAAATACAGTATAACAGAAAACTGTAAAATGAAAAACTTGTATTTTTTACAGAAGGAGCGAGATGGTTTGGCTTTTTATTTTAAATCAAACTTAAAACAAACACCAGTTTACAACTTTATAAATGGTAGATTTGTTGATGAATCAACTGATTTAAAGCCTTTTTCACAGCATTTGTTTTTATGTGTGTTTCGATGTTTTTGACGAAAGTGGCCAAAAATATCTGGCTGCGAATACCCTGACTTAATTCAAAACGAAATTCCTGTACACTCTTTGTGCGGTATTCAGAAAAAGTTTTATCCTGATACGGCAGAAGTTTCATAGCACAGTAACTGATATTGATCAGATTGACCAGCATTTCAATCCCTTTGCAGCTCCGCACCATATAGCTGCAAAAAGACCAGAATGTTTTCTGCTCATAGTAGCTTGTCTCGATATTCCAGCGAAATGAGTATAAAAACAGCGGGATATATTTCATCCAGTCACTGCCGGTCTGATTCAATGGTGCTTTTTCCTGCCATGCGCAGAAAATCTGGAGTTCTTCTGGAAAGATCGTACTGAAAAACAGGCGTTTTGTGCCATGCTCTTTTTCTGTGGCTGTGACATAAGCCAAAACTTCCTGACTGCCAAAGATCCTGGTAAGGACACGGCGGACACCGGTATAGTAATCACCGATTTTTTCATCGGAAAAGGTAAAGTCAGTCTCAACGGAAAGCTGTTTTCCATGTTTAGCCGGACGTTCCCTGTGGCCTGTACGTGCAGGAGCAAGGTCATACATGGCAGAATCAATCCTTGCATTACCAATAAGATCCAGGTTCGGATATTCGTTGACAATACAGACCAGATTTTGCTTCGTATACCAGCTGTCACAGAGAATAATGACATGTTCCCTGTTTTGAAATTCAGGTATGACTTTACGGATCATAGAGGCAGCAAGTTCCAGCTTGGATTCTTTTTTCTGCCACATACGGTATCCAAGTGGAACGGAAAGATAAGAGATCTTATCCTGGTTCCATACAGGCATGCAGAGCATGATGCTTACAAAGCAGTGTCCATTCAGATAGTTCGAACCGTTATGTGCGGCATGGTCAAACAGTTTTGAAACGTTTTCAAATTTCGTACCAGACTTGGGTACCATCGTATCATCAACACAAAGAAATACAGGCTGTGTTTTTAATGAGTCTGGGATGACCTTCAATGCGGTCTTTGCAGTGGTATTCATAAATCTGGAATAATCAATTTTTGCATAGGAACATGCATAGTAAAAAGCATTCAGAGATTTTTCCGTTATTCCAGATAAAAAATGCTGATACAGGAAGCGTACGGAATGAGCAGATTCTAATGCAAGTATTGACAGTATGAGTAAAAACAGGGTATCTGCTGTTGGAGCAGAAAAAGTTTCAAAATAAATCAAAAAATATCGATGAAGTCTACCAATCAGAGTTTTTTCGTTGTATAATGTTTTTGTCGTACAGGGTCACTTTCCTTTGTAATGTTGTAAGCAAACTCATTATACATCAGAAAGTCCTGTACGATATTTTTTATGAAAAAAGTTGTAAACTGGTGTAAGAAATCTAATATAAGTTTAATGTAAAGGATGAACATATGGAATTTTATCAGTTAAAAATAACCAGAAAAGGAACAAAACCCCCCATCTGGAGAAGATGTCTTGTTCCGTCAAATATCACATTCTCACAGATGGCAGTCGTTCTTGAAGAAATTCTGGAATATGAAACTTCATCTTTGCATGAATTTGAATTTTTTCAGAAAAAAGTACATGTTCGGGAATGGGCAGAAGGCGGCAAAACCGTTACAAACTGGCAGTATGATTTCCGAAGTGCGGCAGATACGTTTGTAAATGATCTGATGGATACAGAGAAATGGTTTACTTTCAGGATTCATGCAGAAGAAAAATTGCCAGAATATCGTGTAGATATTGAAAACAAAGTCAAGAAAGCAATATTAGATGATGGTGACAGAGAAGTATGTTTTCCGGTGATCATAAAAGAGGTAAGCAGAGAAGATGAAAGCATATGGACAGATGCATTAGAAAGAAATACTTATCTTGAAGATACCTTCAGACTGCAGGATGGAGAATCTGATCATCGTAACTTTGAAGAGATCAAAGCAGATACAGAAAACAATAAAATTCTTATGACCAGTACTAACCCGGTAAGTCCGGAACTTCATAATAAACAATCTGCAAATACAATTATGAAGGAATTTGCAGATTGTTATCTGAACCCATTTATTGAAGAAAAAATGGCAGAGCTTGAACTGGAAGAAGAAGGAAGCAGAAATCCGGATGTAAAAGAGTATCTTCTTTCTTATAAAAAAGAAGATCTTGAAGAAAAAGCAAAGGAATTCAATATCACATGCAGTGGTGATTCTAAAGAAATTCTTGCAGACGAACTTGCCAAATATGTCCTGAGTCCGGAAGGAATGAGAGAGATTTTTCTTCAGGCAGATGAATGGGAAGCAGATGCTTTTGAGACAATTTTAGATAAGAAGTGCTTCCTTGCGACTGAAGAAGACTGGCTCAAACTGGGATGGCTTAGTGATGCCGGATACGTGGTTTCTTACAGTGATCATCATGCAGAAGTTCCGAAAGATGTTATTTCCTTATATAAAGAAATTAATACGCCGGAATTTAATAAATTATGCAGACAGGTAAGTTGGATGCGTTCCTGCCAGACTATGCTGGGATTTATTTATGCAATCGCACCGTTAAAGATTGTATATCGTATGTATCGCAGAAGACCGGAATACAAAGTGAGCTATGATGAATTTCTTGAGATTCTGAAACAGGTTCCGGAAAACGATAATATGTGTATTGTACGTGGCGACAAAATGATCTTTAAAACAGTTCTTCAGGATAATCTTTATGAAAGAATTGAGGAGTATCAGGGAGACAGAGAGTTTTACATGCCATCTCCGGAGGAAGTTCTGGATTATGCCAAGCATGGATATCCATCTGAAGATCCGGCATATAAAAAACTGGAAAATTTCCTGAGAGAGGAACTTCATCAGAATACAGTTCAGATCGTGGAACTGATGTATATTGTATTTAAAGAGTTTTCCATGGATGGAATGCTTTCTGATATCATGGAGGAATTTAACAGCAGAAATATTGTGTTTAATTCAGAAAAACAGACAGAAGAGTTTGCTGCCATTATGATGAATGTAAACAACAATACCAGAATGCTGGATTTCCGTGGATATACACCAAATGAGATCGCACGTATGTCCAGACCGGAAGCATCATCCAGGGTTATGCCGTCTATGGTGCCGATGGGAAGTATAGCATCAACTCCGTCATTTATTCCGTCAAATGCAGCGACGAAGAAAATTTATCCAAATGATCCATGTCCATGTGGAAGTGGAAAAAAATATAAAAAATGCTGTGGCAGAAAGTAAGAAAGGACAGACTTTAAAGTATGAAATTACTGATCGTGCGTCATGGGGATCCGGATTATACTATAGATTCTCTGACAGAAAAAGGCTGGAAAGAGGCAGAATATCTTTCTGAGAAACTTTCAAAACTTGACATCAGAGATTTTTATGTATCACCTCTCGGAAGAGCAAAGGATACGGCCTCTCTTACTCTGCAAAAAATGAACCGAACAGCGACAGAATGTGACTGGCTCAGAGAGTTTGATGTTCTGATCGACCGTCCGGATGTAACGGACCGCAAGATCATTCTCTGGGATTGGCTTCCACAGGACTGGAGCATGGACGAGCGTTTTTATCAGTATGATCACTGGTTTGAAAATGAACGCCTCCAGGCAGCAGATACAAAAAACATTACGACTATGTCACAGGAGAATTTGATAAGCTTCTCGCAGAACATGGTTATGTCAGAGAAGGACACTACTACAGAGTCGAAAAAGCAAACAACGATACCATCGTTTTTTTCTGCCATTTCGGCCTGGAATGTGTGCTTCTGAGCCATCTGATGAGCGTATCCCCAATGGTCCTCTGGCACGGAGCCGCCGCTGCGCCAAGTTCCGTAACGACCGTAACAACAGAAGAAAGACGCAAAGGAATCGCAAGTTTCAGAATGAATTCCTTCGGCGACATTTCCCACCTTTACGCAAACAACGAACCGCCTGCCTTTGCAGCGAGATTCTGCGAATGCTACGATAATAAAGACGAAAGACATGATTAAATTGAGAGAGGACGAGATTCAAAAGAATCTTGTCCTTTCTTGCGTATAGGACAGGTGTATGGTATATTAAAACTATAAATTAACAGATCAGACATATTATTTTCAATATATAAAGAAGGCAACAGCGATGTTGGCTGAAAATATATAAAAAATGAAGGAGGAAAAAAATGGAAAGGGGAACCAAAATTTTTAAAAGAATGTTGGGTGTTGTCCTGGCGATTGTGATGTGTATGACATTGACAACAGTACAGACACCAACGGAGGTGCAGGCAGCGTCAGGATTGAGTTCTTATAAGAGGGTAAGTTTTTATAAGTCTCAGAAAATTGGAAATACGGTGTATTCCATGAAATATAATGACAGATATAACAGATACACGATTTATATGAGAAGAAATGGAAAAACACAGGCACTTGTCAGAGACTGCTCGGGTGGAAGCTTTGTTACAAATGGAAAGGTTATTTACTATACAAGTGGAAACTTTTATTCTTATGGTTCATTTGGAGGAAATTACAAAAATATTCGAATCAAACAGTATTCGATCAGTTCCAGAAAGTCCAGAACACTGCTTTATAAATCAGGACCTGCGAGATCTCTGGCACCGGTTGCCTGTGATGGAACTTATCTTTATTTTGGTCTTTGCACACAGTATGGTGGTGCATATTATAATTTAAGCATTATGAATGTGAGGACCAGAAGAGTTGCTTATACCAATTATGGCGTGAGTGATATTCGCCGTCTGAGTAATGGAAAACTCCTTGTTTCAGCGACAGAATTTCCACATGGAGGAAGTCTTGCAATCATGAACCGCAATGGCAGCGGCAGAAAACTGATTACCAGAGAAAATGTCACGCAGGTAAGCGTAAAGGGCAAATACATTTACTACACAGAATCGAAATATTCCTGGGAAAGCAGGAAATGCAGATGCGATTTAAATGGAAATAACAAAAAAGCATTGACGAAATGGAGTGGCGGACTCGCCAGGTAACTTTGAGAATGTTTGGGATAATCCCGGAAAGGAAGATATCTATGAAAAAGAAGACCAGAAAAATCCTGTTACCGGTCATATTGTTTTTGATATTAATGGCGATGATGCCTGTTCAGGCTCAGGCTGCAAATCGGACAGCAACTACAGTCAGAATGAAAACTTATTACAAAAGCGGTAAGAAGTTTATGACTGTACGGGGGCTGGACAGCAGGAGCAGATTAGTCTGGAAATATACAACAAAGAGTTATCCTGCTACAGAACTTAAGCAGATAACCTGCCTTGTTCGCGCAGACAAAGTTTATGTTTTTGAGAGTTCCAAAGTAATTGCATTTCGGAAAAAAGACGGCAGACGTTTATGGAGCACATCCAAAATCAGCCCGGCAGGGCATATTTTCGGTTTTGACAGGTACGATAATCTTTATGTAACCGGCTACTATGACAAGTATGTTTACAAAATATCGACTAAAGGAAAGATTATTTGGAAAACAAACACATTCAGAACCGGAAATTACTGGCCATACAAAGTAACTGCTTCCGGAAACTATGTTACTATTTTGTACGATATGAACTCAAGGAATTATTCATCCCGGAAGGTTCATAAAATTATTTTTAATATGAGGAACGGCAGAATCGTAAGATATTCGTAGTCCGGACATGGAAATGCCAACCTGCCAGTGGTGTGAAAAACACCGCTGGCAGTTTTTTTTGACTCCAAAACAGAAAACAAAAATCAAATTGCGAAAGAGTAAAATAGATAATATAATGTTGAGTAAGATATTAATTCACACAGACAAGGAGTAAACATTTGATTTCAAAGACAATGCAAACAATCTTACATGCACTATCTTATGGAAATATAGAGGTGGAGGCGTCACGGCGGCTGGCAGATATTAAGAAGCTGGATGCGATGCGTATATTTGTGAAGAAACTGGATACAAAAGTGTATAATGGAGCTTATGAAGTACCTGTGCGGCTGTATTTTCCGAGTGAGGAAGCTATGAGCGGAGAGCCTGTGGATGGAGAAAAATATCCGGTTCTGCTCTTTTTTCATGGCGGCGGCTGGGTGACGGAAAGTGTGGAGAATTATGACCGCGTATGCAGCAGGATGGCGCAGTCTACAGGGCATATCGTGATGTCTGTGGAGTATCGTCTTGCACCGGAATATCATTTCCCGGTTCCGCTGGAGGACTGTTATGCGGCGGCGAAAGCACTTTATACAGGCAGACTGATCCTTCCGGCTGATCCGGACAGAATCACGATCATTGGAGACAGCGCAGGAGGAAATCTTGCGGCGGCGGTCTGCCTTCTTGCAAGAGAACGAGGAGAGTTCATGCCACGGAAACAGATCCTGATCTATCCAGCATTGAACAACTGTTATACAGAAGAATCCCCCTATAGATCCGTGCAGGAAAATGGCGAAGGCTATCTCCTCACAGCAGTCAAAATGGAAGATTATCTCAAATTATATGAGAGCAGTCCAGATGACAGACAGAACCCATATTTCGCACCGATCCTCGAAAAAGACCTCTCCCATATGCCGGATACGTTGATCCTTACCGCAGAGTTTGATCCCCTGCGGGACGAAGGAGAAGCATACGGTAAACGCCTGGAAGAAGCGGGAAATTATGTGGAAGTGCACAGGATCCCGGAAGCACTTCACGGCTATTTTGCACTGGGGATCCGGTTCCTTCATGTGCAGGAAAGCTTTGAGATCATGAATAAGTTTTTGGAGAAAGAAGCGGATAAAACGTGGAAACAGGATATTCAAAATGGAGAAAATTAGATAACGCGGCACTGGCTTTTCCGCTGGTGACGGGGAAGAATGACAGCAGGGTTTTCCGGTTTTACTGCCAGCTGAAAGAAGAGGTAGATCCGGATATTCTGCAGAAAGCACTGGACCAGACAATGGAGAAATATCCACTGTTCCAGGCGGTGCTCCGCAAGGGTTTGTTCTGGTTTTATCTGGAGCGAAGAGACATCCGGGCAGTCGTAAAACCGGAGAAAAAACCACCGTGCAGCCAGCTCTATATACCGGATCAGAAGTCGCTTCTGTTTCGCGTGAGCTACCACAGAAACCGGATCAATTTCGAGGTTTATCATGCACTGACAGACGGAACAGGAGCGATGAATTTCGTTACAGAACTGGTTCAGGATTACTTGATCCTGGCACATCCTGAAGATAAACTTCCATGGATCGAACTGGCAGATGAGGCGACTCCCGGCGAGCAGGAAGAGGACAGTTTTTCACAGTATTATTCGTCAAAAATCCCAAAAAACAAAGAGAAAAAACCACCGGCAGTGCAGCTGAAAGGAGAGAAACTGATTCACTCCGATATGCAGATCACGGAAGTCATTTTTTCGGTGAAAGAGATTCTGGCAAAAGCCCGTTCTTATAGTGTGTCGATCACGATATTTCTGACTGCACTTCTGCTTCGCGCGATTCATGAGGATATCCCGAAGAACCAGCAGAAGCGCCCGATCACACTGATGATCCCGGTCAATCTGCGTAATTATTTTCCATCACAGTCAATGGGAAATTTCTTTGGCTGGATCGAAGTAGGCTATAAATTTGAGGAAAGTACAACTTTCGAACAGCTTCTGCAATCCGTAAAAGACCAGTTTAAAGAAAAACTTCAGAAAGACAGGATCGCAATGGATATGAACGGTTATGTCCGTCTGGAAAAGAATCCGTTCATACGTGCAGTCCCACTGGAGATCAAACGATATTTCCTCATTGCAGGTGCAAATCTGGGAGGAAGAAGTATTACAGCAGTATATTCCAATATCGGAATTCTCAAATTCCCTCCGGAATATAAGACGTATATTGACAGGTTCGGTATCTTTGCAAGCACGAATTCCCTGCAGGTCTGCTCCTGTTCTTATGAAGATCAGTTTGTGGTAGATTTTACCTCTAAAATACCGGATGACAGGATCCAGAAAAACTTTGTCCGCATGCTGAAAGAAGAGGGGATTTCCTGCAAAGAAGAAAAAAATGAATTCCCGGGATGCGGTGAAAAACAAAAAAAAGAGGACAGAAAAGTGATGCAGACTTTCACATTTTTGTGCCTGGCAGTTGCTGTGATCTGCGGCATGTTCAACTATCTGATGCTCGGAACACTGAACTGGTTCTGGTTCGCGTCAGCAGGCTGTTTCTGTGCCTGGCTGGTGGTTCATGTGGCTTATCTGAAGCGAAGAAACATCCTCAAGAATGAAATGTGGCAGCTTCTGATCATAACGGTTTTATGTGTTTTGTGGGATCATTTTACGGGATGGCATGGCTGGTCGATCGACTTCGTATTTCCATTCGGAGCACTGGCAGTCCTGGGTTCGATCCCTGTGATCGCAAAGATCAACCATCTGGAAAGAGAAGAATACCTGTACTATCTGATACAATCCGCAGGTATAGGATGTATTCCTGCAATCCTGACCGCAGTCGGCCTCATTACTTACACCTGGCCGTCTGTATTAAGTGCAGGGATCAGCTTTCTGACGCTGGCAGGTTTGTTTATTTTTCAGAAAAAGGACATGTTGCGTGAATTCAGAAAGAAATTAAGAATATAAAAAATTAAAAAGGGAAAGAAAAATATGGGACAGGAAAAAGCGTTACCATGGAAAAACTGGGAAGTAGTTAAGCTTATCGGAAAAGGAACGTATGGAGATGTCTATGAAATCCGGAAAGAGAATACCCAATATGCTGCCAGAGCGGCATTGAAAGTAATTCACGTATCGCTTGATGAGCAGAAAAGGCGAGAACTGGAATCCGAAAGGATTTCACTGGCATCGTATTTACAGGAAACGCAGGCGAATATTACTTCAGAGATTAATATTATGGAATCTTTGAAAAGTGCATCACATATTGTGGCGATTGAGGATTCTGAAATTCAGGAAGAACCTGATGGGTGGACTCTTTTTATAAGGATGGAACTTCTTAAAAGTCTGGTGCAGCTTCGAAGCGAAAGAAACCTTACAATGAAAGAAATCCTGAAACTGGGACTTGATCTGTGCGATGGGCTGCAGGCATGCAGGAAAAAAGGTGTTATACACAGAGATATCAAACCAGCCAATATTTTTATTTCAGAGTTTGGGGAGTATAAATTAGGCGATTTTGGAATTTCCAAACAGTTGGAACATACGATGTCAGGGTCTACGCGGGCAGGAACTGAAAGCTATATGGCTCCGGAAGTTTTTTACGGAAAAGTGTATGATGCTACGGTAGATCTTTACTCTCTGGGGATTGTTTTATACCAGCTTGCAAATAAGGGAAAGCTGCCGTTTGTGCCACAGGATCGGGAAGTTGTGTCATACAGTGATGTAACAAAGGCAAAGCAGAGACGTCTAAAAGGAGAGATACTTCCAGACCCGGCAATGGGAGGCCATGTACTTGGCGATATTCTGCGGAAGGCATGTGCAGTTAATCCGAGAGATCGATACCAGAGTCCGCAGGAAATGTATGAAGAACTAGAAAAGCTTTTACAAAGCTATGACCAGAACCAGAAAGACCAGGAAACAGCAAAAGTTTCAGAAAAAGAAAGAGCAGAAGAAGACATTCATTTTTTCTCCGGATTGGAAGATGATTTGGAGAAAACAGAAGCAGAGAAAACAGAAGCAGTGAAACCGGAACGGGTGATAGTACAGCCGGTGGAACCGGAGAATAAAACGCCGAAAACTCCAAAGAAATCCTCCAAAATGCCAGCGATAATCGGCATTCTGTGTATTGCGGGAATTGCAATGGCTGCATTTGGCTATATGAGAATGGGAAATTCACAGAAAATCGAATCGAAAGAGAATCAGGAAGTATCGGCAACTGCCATTCCGACAATAAGTGCAGCACCAACGGAAGCTCCGATAGAAACTCCAACAGAAGCCCCTGTTCCGACAGTTGAAATCTCCCCAACAGAAGCTGCATTGGAGGAAAATACAGAAGAAACGGATTGGTTCAACGATTTTGACAACAGAGATTCGGAAGAGACAGACTGGTTTGATGACTGGAACTATGACGAGAATGGAAATAAGGTAAATTAAAAATATCCACTTTACAACAAGGAGAAAAACAATGTTAGAATGTGATTATGAAGTAAAACAGATCGATGGAGACTATGCACATCTGCAGAGGATTGACAGACCAGAGGAGGAACTTAAGCTGGTGGCGAGGGCGCTTCTGCCGATGGAGATTTATGAGGGATGTATCCTTCATTATGAGATGATGCAGTACTCTATGAAATAGATCCGGGAGATACGAGTAAGATGGAACAGTATTACTACAACCACATGGATAAACAGAAGCAGGCGGCGTATCATGCCATGCTGCAGGGAATCCGCGGACTGGCGGATGAATTTCAGATTCCGGCACTGGATGCAGATGCTCTATATGATGTATTTTTTCAGCTGAGGCTGGATCATCCGGAGATTTTCTGGGCAACCGGATACAAGTACCGCTATTACAAAGACTCACCGAATATCATCTTTATCCCGGAGTATCTCTTCGAAAAAAGTAAGATCAAAGAACACCAGAAGGCAATGACCGCACGGGTAGACAAGCTCGTGCGGCCTGCCAAAAACCTGTCCGAATGGGAAAAGGAAAAATATGTCCACGATTTTATCTGCGAAAACATCCGCTACGATAAACTCAAGAAACCATATTCTCACGAGATCATAGGACCACTCGGACAGGGAGTGGGTGTCTGTGAGGGAATCGCCAAGGCGGTCAAAGTTCTTCTCGATGAGCTTGGTGTCTGGTGCGTCATCGCAATCTGCGGAAACAATCCGGATAAGGGGATCAAATACCGCCACACCTGGAATATCGTCAAAGTCGGCGGCGTATATTATCATCTGGATGCGACTTTTGACAACACCCTTGGAAAGAGCGACCAGGTGCAGGATATCCGCTACGATTACTTTAATCTTGACGATAAGAGTATTTTCCGGGATCATGAGCCTCTGATCGCACCGGCACCACACTGCACAGATCACGAACATTTTTACTACAAAGAAAAGAAACTTTCCTTTACGAAGCAGGAAGATGTCTACAAGCGCTCCCTGCAGGCTGCAAAGAAAGGCAAAACACTCACCTTCCACTGGCGTGGCGGCTATCTTACCAGAGAAGTACTGAAGGAACTTCTCGACCTGATCCGCAAAGCGGGAGAAGAAAGAAAAAAGACACCAGTTGTAAATGTCAACTGGCCGCAGGCAGTCCTGAGCCTCCATTACATAGAAGAACAGGCACAGGAATGCATCACAATGGAAGATGCAAATGAGGGAGAAAAAGAATAAGTTTTTTATCTAAAAGGGGAAATTACTATGCTGGAAACATTTCAGGTTTTACATATTGAAGAACCGGATTTCGGCTGTGAAGGGTGGCCGGATGGATTTGAGATCAAAGACAAAGTACTTCTCAAAAGCAATCTCACAGGAGAAGAAAAAATCATCCACGAAAAAGATGCCAGACTGTATGAGCTGGACATCAACGAGGGCGACGAAGTGTTTCTGATCGAAGGCGAACTGAGAAAACTGCGGTAGGAGCTTAGGTCTTGTTCATGGGATAAATAGGAAAAGGATGAGGAGATTGCTGAAGCGATTCAAAACAGAGATCAATCCTACAGAAGAGCAGAAGATTAAAATACATAAGACAATCGGCACATGCAGATACATTTATAAACAATGGAGTGAGGATTATGAGCATTGAATTAAAAATCCTGGATTTTATCCAGACACTGCATACACCGGTGCTGGATAAGATCATGGTCGGGATCACCAGACTTGGAGATGCCGGAATTATCTGGATCATTTTGACGGCGATCTTTCTGGTAATACCGAAAACAAGGCGGACCGGCGGCGTAATGCTGGCGGCACTGGTTGTACAGACGATACTGTGCAATGTGATACTCAAAAATCTGTTTGCGAGGACAAGACCGTATGATGTAAATACGACGGTTCAGCTTCTGGTTCCGAAGCTGCATGATTTTTCTTTCCCGTCGGGTCACACATCAGCATCGTTTACAACAGTGAGCGCATTGTATTTTGCAAAAAATAAAGCCTGGAAACCGGCACTGGTACTTGCCTGCCTGATCGCAGTCTCAAGACTTTATTTATATGTACATTATCCTACAGATGTACTGGGAGGAATCCTTCTCGGAATTTTGTCAGGATATATAGGATACAAAATTATGGAAAAACTGAGAAACAGATAGAATAAATATAGAGGAAAAACCATGCAGAAAATCAGAGAAGCGATCAGTTTTTATGGACGAGTCCAGGGTGTTGGATTCCGGTATAAATTAGGATACCTGGCACAGATGTACACCGTGACCGGATGGGCGAGGAACGAATATGACGGTTCTGTTTCGACAGAATTGCAGGGGCTTGAGGAAGATATTGACAAGATCATTCAGGCACTTTACAATGACCGTTATATAGAGATTGATGATATCCGAAGACGGAGGATTTCTCTGGATGAGAATGAGCGGCGATTCGGAATCCGCTACTGAAGGGAGATGCACAAATGGAAGAATTATATCAGGCAATCGAGGAGAAGATCAAGTCATCAGGCTATCCGAGAGAGATTTCCGGAGAAGCAGTCTACGAGGACATCTGTGACCAGATCGACGGCAAGGAAAATGGTACTTATGTGTTACTTTCCAAGTTTGAGGATGATGTGATCTTTGAGTATCATATCACAGTTATGGATCATGAATTTAATCTTGGAATCCTTACAATGAGACTTCCAGAGGGAGTTTACGCAGTAAACTTTGATGAGGATTAATAAGGATTGATTAGCAGAGAGCGGGCAGAGACCTGCTCTTTTTGCAGATAAAATGAATAAAGAGGGGGGATTGTTTATGTGGATCTTATTCGCAGTAGGATCTTCTTTTTTTGCGGGAATCACAGCGATTCTCGCAAAGTGTGGAATTCAGAAAACAGATTCAGATGTGGCGACAGCAGTGAGAACGATCGTAGTTCTTCTGTTCTCATGGCTGATGGTGCTGGTCACGGGGACTTTTTCTGGAATCCACAATATCAGCAGAGAGACGCTGCTGTTTCTCGTTTTGTCCGGACTGGCGACGGGAGCATCGTGGCTGTGCTATTTTCATGCGCTCCAGAAAGGCGATGTCAACAAGGTTGTGCCAATCGATAAATCTAGTACGATACTGACGATCTTCCTGGCGTTGATCTTTCTCCATGAGGGACTGACATGGGCGAAGCTTGGCTGTGTCTGTCTGATCGCGATCGGTACTTATATGATGATCTCCAGAAAGAAAGTTATAGAAGATACAAAGAAAAAAGACAGCAGTTGGTTTATTTATGCAGTGCTTTCAGCAGTCTTTGCGAGCCTGACAGCGATTCTTGGAAAGGTTGGAATTTCAGGGATTGACTCAAACCTGGGAACCGCGATCCGTACAACAGTTGTGCTTCTGATGGCATGGCTGATGGTTTTTGTCCAGGGTAAGCAGAAGGAAGTAAAAGAGATTGAGAAAAAAGAGCTTCTTTTTATCGGACTTTCAGGTATCGCGACAGGAGCTTCCTGGCTCTGTTATTATCGTGCTCTGCAGGAAGGACCTGCAAGTGTTGTCGTGCCGATCGATAAACTCAGTATTCTCGTGACGATTGCTTTTTCCTGGATCGTTTTCCACGAAAAACTGACGCGCAAATCTGCGGTGGGAGTTGTACTGATCACTGTCGGAACGGTACTTATGACGATGGCGTAAAATCATCAGAGTCATTGTGAATGGGATGGATGGCAGGGCGATAGAAATTTCCTATAACATTATAACAAAATAGAGATACCCATTTACAGGATAAAGATGGTAAGATAAAGAAAAACGAAAGAGCAGGAGTTGAAATACAATGGGACATTTTTATTTTGTGAGACATGGACAGACAGTCTGGAATGTAGAGAATAAGATCTGCGGAGCGACAGATATCGCGCTGACAGAGAAGGGACATCAGCAGGCGATCGAGACAGGGCATGAGATTCTGCGACAGGGGATCCAGGCAGATGAGATCCTTTATTCTCCGTTGATGCGTGCAGCAGATACAGCAAAACATATTTCTGAGATCACCGGAATCCCGGCGCGTGTAGAGCCGAGACTGATCGAGCAGAATTTCGGAAAATACGAATCCACTGCCCGCAACGGAGAGGAATTCCAGAAAGCAAAGCAGCAGTTCATTACCAGATACGACGGTGGAGAATCCATGCTGCATCTGGCACAGAGGATCTACAATCTCCTCGACGAGATCAAAGAAGAATCCGATCACAAAACCTATATCCTCGTGGCACACAACGGGATTTCCAGGGTGATCCAGTCCTATTTCTACGAGATGACAAACGAAGAATACGCGACATTCGGAGTGAAAAACTGCGAAGTCAGAAGATTTGATTTTGAGTGATAAATGAAACAAAAATACAGGCAGGAAATTCGCATAACAGCGCAAAATTCCTGCCTGTTTTTATGTTGTAGTGCGGAATGCAGTATGCTATAATACACACTAGTATACTAGGTTAAAAGGAGCGTTTAGCAATGAATATCCATGATAAATATAAAGTATTACAGCAGAATCTGAAAGCAATGGGAAGTGTTGCAGTTGCTTTTTCAAGCGGTGTGGATTCTACTTTCCTGCTGAAAGCAGCGCTGGAAGCTCTTGGAGGAGAGAATGTGATCGCAGTTACCGCAAGTTCCTGTTCTTTCCCGGAGAGAGAACTGAAGGAAGCGAAAGAGTTCTGTGAGAAAAACGGCGTGCGTCATATCGTCTGTAAATCTGAGGAGCTGGATATCGACGGTTTCCGCCAGAATCCGAAGAACCGCTGCTATCTCTGCAAGCATGAACTCTTTGAGAAAATCTGGGAGATTGCCCGTGAAAATGGCATGAATGCAGTTGCTGAGGGTTCCAATATGGACGACAATGGCGACTACCGTCCAGGTCTGATCGCGGTCAAGGAACTTGGCGTCAGCAGCCCGCTTCGTCAGGCAGAACTTTATAAAGAAGAAATCCGCGAACTTTCCAAAGAAATGGGACTTCCGACCTGGGACAAACAGTCCTTTGCCTGTCTTTCCTCACGTTTTGTCTACGGTGAGACCATCAGTGAGAAAAAACTCGGCATGGTAGACAAGGCAGAGCAGCTTCTTCTGGACATGGGATTCCATCAGGTGCGCGTCCGCATCCACGGAAACATCGCCAGAATCGAAGTCCTTCCAGACGAGATCACCAAAATTGTCGAGGAAGGCAACAGAACAAAAATTGCAAACCAGCTCAAAGAGTATGGTTTTGACTATGTAACTCTCGATCTTCTGGGCTACCGTACCGGAAGTATGAATGAAACACTGGATGAAAAAGAAAAGGAGATATAAATGTTAAATCAGTTTTCCAGAACAGAACTGTTATTTGGTAAAGAAGCCATGGAGAAACTGGCGGACTCCAGAGTTGCCGTTTTTGGAATCGGTGGAGTCGGCGGTTATACCGTAGAGGCACTTGTGCGAAGTGGAGTTGGTAAACTTGATCTGATCGATGATGACAAAGTCTGCCTCACCAACTTGAACCGTCAGATCATCGCCACCAGAAGCACTGTCGGCAAATACAAAGTCGATGTTATGAAAGACCGCATCCTCGACATCAACCCAAAGGCAGAAGTTAATGTCCACAAATGCTTCTACCTTCCAGAAACCAAGGATGAGTTTGACTTTTCCCAATATGATTATGTTGTAGATGCAGTAGATACCGTAACTGCAAAGATCCAGCTCGTCATGGAAGCTAAAGAAGCCGGCGTTCCGATCATCAGCAGTATGGGAGCCGGAAATAAACTCGACCCGACTGCTTTTCAGGTAGCAGACATCTACAAAACATCCGTCTGCCCTCTGGCAAAAGTTATGCGTCGTGAACTCAAAAAACGTGGAATTAAGAAGCTCAAAGTGGTATACTCTCAGGAGAAGCCAATCCGCCCGATTGAGGACATGTCTATCAGCTGCCGTACACACTGCATCTGCCCTCCGGGCGCAGCACATAAATGCACAGAGCGTCGTGATATTCCAGGTTCCACAGCCTTTGTTCCGTCCGTAGTCGGACTGATCATCGCAGGAGAAGTGATCAAAGACCTGGCAGGGAAAAACTAAAAAAGGATTTGATGATAAGATAAAATCATCATATGGAACGTATTTCAGACAGAGGAGGGGCAGTACATGAAAAGAAAAGCAGCAGCACTTGCATTGACAGTTGCGATGACAATGGCAGTCAGCGGAAGCGTTTATGCAGAACCGAAGTCAACAGAAGTAGAACCAGGTATCACTGGAAATCCTGAGGAGTCAGAAGCGAGATCTTCTGTGGCGGATGGCTGTGAGACAGGGAAGCATTCATGGACGGAATGGACAGTAACGATCCCGGCAGACTGTGTAACTGAGGGTCAGCAGACACGGAGCTGTGAGGAGTGTGGAATATCAGAAACAGCGTCCATACCAAAAACAAAGGAACATGATCTGAAAGAAATCTCACGTCAGGAAGCCACCGACGATAAGGATGGTTTTATCCTCTATGCGTGCAAGAGGAATGGTTGCGATTATCAGATGAAGGAAGTTATTCCGGCGAAAGCAGCATCTGATCCGGAAGATACAGACGAAAATAAAGATGGCGAAGAGAAAGATCCGGAGAAGGAAAACACTGTGGATTCTGATACAAAGAATGAAAGTAAATCTGAAGAAAATTTCAAAGATGAAACGAAAAATGATGGTATCGGTGGCAGCGATACAAAGGAACTTCCAGACGAAGATATCGACGAAGAATATGCAAGTTTTGCATACGCGACATCTTCAGAAGTAGTAGCAGAATATGACCCGGAAACGGCAGTCAGCACACGCAAAATCACGAATCCGACAGACCCTTCTGACACGGAAGAAGTGGAAGGAAGAGCAGTTTCAGAAGGCATTGTGGATGTCAAAAAAGACTCCGATGGAAACATCACAGACCTTGCAATTTCTACTTCTGTTGAGGAGATAAAACATGGATTTTCGTTCAGCAGTGAGAGTAAAACTCTGCATTCCATTGCGATCATCAACAGCAAAGTTCCGGGCGTAAACTGGATCACTTTGACTGCGAAGGAACCGGTATCCGAACTTGGAATCCGTCTGAAACAGACAGATGACGGAATGATAATGACGCTCACAGAAAATCAGAAACTGGTCAATATCATCAGGATCACAGAAGCCAAAAAGAAGATCACAATGACCACTTCCACTGGTGGAAGCTGCGAGATCAGTCAGGAGATCCAGAAGTTTACAGTCAGAGATAAGAACAAAAACTTCACGGATATAGATATGAATGAAGTTGTTTTTCATAGAATAGACGGGAAGAATCCGCACATAGAACTGGCTGCACTGAAAGAATTAAAGAAAGAAAAAACATCCCAGGATACGGCAAAGAAAGATGAGAAATACTACTGGATCCAGCAGTATGACGATGAATCCCAGACACCTGTCGTGATCACTGTATATGAGAAATAATATTGTTAAATTAATCACAGAATAAGTAAAAAAACAGGTCATTATCCTCATTTTCGAGGATAATGACCTTGGCTTTTTTTGTATACAATTCTTAGTATTCGCCAACAACGGTTGCTTTGAGCAGATTGGTATTACCGGAACGTCCAAGCGGAACACCGACAGTAAGAACAACAACATCGCCTTCTTTGACGTAGCCGTTTTCTTCGGCTGCCTCTGTAGCGTGAAGGAGAAGGATCTCCATGCTGTATTCTTCTTTGGTCAGGAGTGGAGTAACACCCCAAACCAGATTCAGCTGACGCCAGATGCGTTCATCCGGAGTGCATGCAATGATTGGGCATCCTGGACGATATTTGGAAACCATACGTGCAGTATTGCCGGAACGGGTAACTGCAATGATGGCCTTGGCATTCAGGTCGATCGCTGTCATGCAGGTAGCATGAGAGATTGCTGTGGTTACGTTTGTAGCGTGCTCCTTGGTGCGGAAACTGAACTGCTGATTAAAGTCAATGTCAGCTTCTGTACGAACTGCGATTTTGACCATAGTCTTGAGTGCTTCTACAGGATATTTACCTGCAGCAGTTTCACCGGAAAGCATGATCGCACTTGTTCCCTGATAGATCGCGTTGGCAACGTCTGTGGTCTCTGCACGTGTCGGACGCGGGTTTTTGATCATGGAATCCAGCATCTGAGTAGCTGTGATAACCTGTTTTCCAGCAGTGTATACTTTGGCAATGATATCCTTCTGGATAACCGGAACATCCTCAAGCGGGATCTCAACACCCATGTCACCACGGGCGATCATGATACCGTCAGCTACCTCAATGATGCTGTCGATGTTGTCAACACCCTGCTGGTTCTCGATCTTGGCGATGATCTTGATGTCCTGTCCACCGTTTTTCTCAAGGATATCACGGATTTCTTTGACATCGGCTGCTGTTCTGGTGAAAGAAGCGGCAATGAAATCATAGCCTTCTTTGATACCAAACAGGATATCGTCGTGATCCTTAGGGCTGATGAATGGCATGTTTACTTCTACACCAGGAAGGTTGACACCTTTCTTATTGCCGAGAACACCACCGTTTACTACTTTACAGACAATGTCCTGACCTTTGATCTTCTTAACTTCAAGTCCGATCAGACCGTCATCGATCAGAATGCTGTTGCCAGGTTTGACATCCTTATATAATTCTTTATAGGTAACGGAAACGATCTTCTCATTTCCCATGATCTCTTCTGTGGTTAAGGTGAATTCCTGACCTTCCTTCAGAGTAACCTTTTCATTTTCAAATTCGCGGATACGAATTTCAGGACCTTTTGTATCGAGAAGCGCAGCTACCGGTTTACCAAGACGTGTACGAATTTCTTTTAATTTATCAATACGGCCTTTCTGTTCATCGTGTAAACCATGAGAGAAGTTGAAACGTGCTACGTTCAGACCTTCTTTAACAAGTTCTTCCAGAACACCGTCTTTATCAGTAGACGGACCAAGGGTACAGATAATTTTTGTTTTGCGCATAAATTTCCTCCTACTTTTCTTTACCTAAAAAACACACCTTTATTCTAACACATAATTTTTAATGTACAAGTAAAGATTTAGCAAAATAAAACGTTAATTTTATAACATTTTTGCCTCTGAATTATAGAAAAAATGCATTAAAAATCGTCGTACCAGGGATTAAAACCTGGTATGACGATTGATGTATTTGGCTTTGTATTTAGAATATACAATTGTCTGATCTTTATACAGTCCATAGTATCCGGAAACGGCATAACTGATGGAGACAGCGATCAGATAATAGGAAACTCCACGGAATCCAAACAGCTCGAATGCGATCAGGATCGAGGTGATCGGGCAGTTGGTAACACCACAGAAAAGAGCCGTCATGCCTGCGGCTGCACACAAGGATGGAGAAAGCCCGAGAAGTTGTCCCATAAGGCATCCGAAGGTGGCTCCGATGCAGAAAGAAGGGACGATCTCGCCGCCGCGAAAACCGGCACGCATAGTCAGGGCAGTAAGGATTATCTTCCACAAAAAGTCCAGTGGACGAGTCTGATCTTCCTCTACCGCGAGTTCAATAAGGTTGTTTCCGGCACCCATGTAATCAGTCGTATGAAGCAGAAGAGTGATCACAATAATGACTGCACTTGCCGCCACGATGCGGACATATGGATTAGGAAGATACCTGGTATAAAGCCTGCTGACACCCTGAAGAACCATGCAGAAAATGATGCTGACTGCGGCACATGCGACTGCGATGATGACCATTTTGCCGCCTGTTATGACGGACAATTCAGGGATATTTACAACATGAAATGACTCAGGATTGATGCCAAAACCGGCAGCGAATTCCGATGCGATCAGGGATGAGATCACGCAGGGAACAAGTGCCGCATAGTACATAACTCCGACACTGATAACCTCCATTGCGAATACAGCAGCCGCCATCGGCGTGCCAAAAACAGCAGCAAAAGCAGCACTCATGCCGCACATGACCATGACATGACGGTCTTCTTCATCGAGCCGGAACCAGCTTCCAAGCTGATTTCCAATGCTTCCGCCAAGCTGGATCGCAGCACCTTCACGACCAGCAGAACCACCCACAAGGTGGGTAAGGATCGTAGAAACAAAGATCAGTGGAGCAGAGCGAAAAGGCACATCATCCTGAGAGCGGATCGTAGAGAGTACCTGATTCGTACCGCCATCCTCGCGTCCAAATTTCTGATAAAGAAATACGATCACCAAACCGGATACCGGCAGCAGGAAAAAGATCCATGTGTTTTCTGCCCGGTAATTTGTGACAAATTTGAGTGCCCTCGCAAAAAGGCTGCTGATAAAGCCGACGGTCAGGCCGGTCAGTACTGCGAGGACCAGCCATTTGATAAGATTCGTCATATCATAGCGGATGTGTCCGAGATAATAATCCAGATCTTTAGTCTCTTCTGGATTATTTTTGTCCTGTGTGTTGTTCATAAGTTCCCCCCGTAAAGTAAAAAATAATTTATGACATGCAACAAACGGTTCCGAAATAGTATGCGGAACCGTCTGATGTTTGAAATATGATGATTATAAATTTGTAAGATTTTATTCCTGTGTAATTCCGGTTACTTCGTATCCGGCATCTTTGATCGTCTGGCGGATCTTGTCCTCATCAACCTTCTCCGGTGCTGTAAAAACGGTTGTGTTGCTTTCGTGAGAAGATACGACCTCCTCTACACCGAATGCTTTCTTAATTGCTTCATTTACGTGTGCTTCGCAGTGTCCGCACATCATTCCCTCAACATTAACTGTAACTTTTACCATAGCTTTTTGCTCCTTTTCTTTTATATTATAATCATTTTTTACCTCAATGGAAGTAGCTTGTTTGATTTTTTTGTCCTTTTTTGTGTCGTGGATCTTAAACAGGTTCAAACGCAGGGCGTTGGTGACAACGCAGAAGCTGGAAAGGCTCATTGCGGCGGCACCGAACATCGGATTCAGTGTCCATCCGAAGATCGGGATCCATACACCAGCAGCCAGCGGAATGCCGATCACATTGTAGAAAAATGCCCAGAAAAGATTTTCGTGGATATTTTTCAATGTGGCACGGCTGAGACGGACAGCGGCAGGAACATCGCTTAAACGGCTCTTCATCAGAACGACATCAGCTGCGTCGATCGCAATGTCTGTTCCGGCACCGATCGCGATTCCGATATCTGCGCGTGTGAGGGCAGGAGCATCGTTGATACCGTCGCCGACCATGGCAACTTTGCCCTGTTCTTTGAGGGAACGGATCACGCTTTCCTTGCCGTCAGGGAGAACGCCTGCGATGACATCGTCCACGCCTGCCTGGGCACCGATCGCTCTTGCGGTACGCTCATTGTCACCGGTCAGCATGACAACACGGATTCCCATATTCTGGAGTTCTTTGACTGCCTGCGGGCTGTCTTCTTTGATGACGTCAGCGACAGCGATGATGCCGGCCAGCTTGCCATTGCGGGCAAAAAGGAGGGGAGTTTTTCCTTCTTCTGCAAGCTTTTCTGCCTTCTGGGAGAGTGCGGCAGGAACGCTTACCTGGCTGCTGATAAATTTCATGCTTCCACCGATCAGAGTTTCATTATCAAGCACAGCAGAAAGTCCATTTCCCGGAAGAGCGTGGAAATCGGTGACTTCCGGTGCTGTGAGATGAAGGCTTTCGGCGTGGCCAAGGATCGCTTTGGCAAGAGGATGCTCGCTCTTTTTTTCCAGGGCAAATGCCATGGTGAGGAGTTCCTGTTCAGAAATCCCATCTGCCGGGAGCAGATCTGTCACTTCCGGCTGACCACTGGTGATCGTACCGGTTTTGTCCAGGGCAACGATCTGGACTTTGCCTGCTTCTTCAAGAGAAACAGCGGTTTTGAACAGGATACCGTTCTTGGCACCCATTCCGTTGCCGACCATGATCGCTACCGGAGTGGCAAGTCCGAGCGCGCATGGACAACTGATAACGAGAACGGAAATTCCGCGGGCAAGTGCATAGCCGAATTCATGTCCGGTCAGAAGCCAGACAAGCGTGGTGAGAATCGCGATTGTGATGACTGTCGGCACAAAAACACCGGAAACACGGTCTGCGATCTTGGCGATCGGAGCTTTGGTAGCAGCTGCGTCACTTACCATTTTGATGATCTGGGAGAGGGTAGTGTCCTCGCCGACGCGGGTTGCTTCACATTTGATAAATCCGGACTGGTTGACAGTAGCAGCAGAAACAAGATCTCCGGCGGCTTTGTCAACCGGGATGCTTTCGCCTGTAAGGGCAGATTCGTTGACAGCACTGGTTCCCTCGACGATCACACCATCAACCGGGATGTTTTCTCCTGGGCGGACCACAAAGATGTCTCCTTTGTGGACCTGTTCGATCGGGACAGTAGTTTCCTGACCGTCGCGGAGAACGACAGCGGTCTTTGGCGCGAGTTTCATGAGGCTCTTGAGAGCGTCAGTGGTTTTTCCCTTGGAACGGGCTTCAAGCATTTTGCCAACGGTGATCAGGGTCAGGATCATTGCCGCGGATTCGAAGTAAAAATCCATCATGTAGTTCATGACAGCGGCAGAATCGCCGTCGACCTGAGCTCTTGTCATGGCGAAGAGTGCGTAGACACTCCATACAAAAGATGCCATGGAACCGAGGGCAACGAGTGTGTCCATGTTCGGGGCACGATGCCACAGGCTCTTGAATCCGCTGATGAAAAATTTCTGGTTGATGACCATGATGATTCCGGCAAGCAGAAGCTGCACAAGACCCATTGCGATATGGTTGTCATTAAACCATGCAGGCAGCGGCCAGCCCCACATCATATGTCCCATGGAGAAGTACATCAGCACGAGCAAAAATCCGACGGAAGCGATCAGACGACGCTTGAGGATCGGTGTCTCGTGATCCTCGAGGGCTTCTTCGGCTTCAGATATGGAAACCTGTTCCTTATTGGCTCCCTTGAGGGATGCGCCGTAACCTGCCTGTTCTACGGCATTGATAATATCATGGGGGGAAGCCGTTCCTTCCACACCCATGGAGTTTGTCAGAAGGCTGACAGAGCAGGATGTGACTCCCGGCACTTTGGATACAGCCTTCTCCACACGGGTGCTGCAGGCAGCGCAGCTCATACCGGTGACGTTGTATTGTTCCATTGTGTGCCTCCTCTTATGAAATGCTCAGGCATGTAAAGCCTGCTTTTTTTACTGCTTCGCGAAGGTCGCCGTCAGAAATGGAACGGTCATAGGAAACAGTTGCGATTTCTTTTTTTAGATCAACTTCTGCAACGACTCCGTCGATCTCGTTGAGAGCATTGGTTACAGAATCCACGCAGTGCTGGCAATGCATGCCTTCGATGCGGATCGTCCTGGTTCCAAGAACAGGGCCGTCCAGGAATTTTCTCTTCGGTTTCTTGGAACTTCCATCGCCGCCTCCGCAGCAGAGAGAGTCTCCCTTAAAATGTCCGGCAGCCTTGCGCGCTGCAAAGACCATAGCGACAATGACAATAAGTAAAATAATGATATCAGCTGGTTTCATGATTTTTCTTCCTCCTTAAATACTTTGTCTTTGTGTTTGTTGAGTTTCTTTTCTGTGATTTTTACAGTTACAGTTATTTCATCAGTTTCTGCAGAGTTGCAACCAGCTCGTCGATCGTTTCATCCTTACCGGCACGGATATCACGTGCCACACAGGTACGGATGTGATTCGCAAGAAGCTCTTTATTAAAAGAGTTGACAGCGGCATTGACAGCAGCGGACTGGATCAGGATGTCATTACAATAAGCATCATTCTCCAACATCCCTATGATTCCCCGAATCTGCCCCTCGATACGCTTCAGCCGATTCACCAGCTTCTTCCTCTCCGCCTCCGACCGATCCGTATGCTTCGTACAACAACAGGAACAGACAGGAGTCTTCGTCACATCATTATTATTCTCCATAGACCAACTTCCTTTCTAAAATATACTCAAAATACATATCCAAAATACCCTCACGGGGTATGTTTACTATGCCTGTAATATATACCCCATGAGGGTATTTGTCAAGAGAAAATAAAAAAAGATGACCTAAATGCAAGAAAGCTACAGACAGATCATCCAAAATAAAAAGAAAAATAGACCAGGATATAACAAAACTACAATTAAGTCATCGGAAATGCAAAGAAAAGTAGACCAGAACAAGAGAAAGCCGCAAGCAAGTCATCGGAAATTCAAGGAAAAGTAGACCAAAACAAGAGAAAGCCGCAAGCGAGTTATCAGAACCACAAAGAAAAGTAGACCAGAACATGGGAAAGTCGCAATTAAGTCATCAGAACCACAAAAAAGACCAAACCGCGTTACAGGCAAATCAATTCCCACCAATAGTATGGACCCACACAGCATCACCTTCCCCATAAAACAACCAGGGTCTCCACCAAAGCTCAAAAAAAGCCTAGGGGTGCCTGAGGGGGACGGGCCACGTCCCCTCGGTCCTAACCTCGCCCAGGCGAGCAAAAAAGGAAACAAGAAACCAAAAAAACAACGGGGCACGGGGAATCACACCCCGATAACCTTCTGGCTGATGAAGAAAGCCACCCCAGCGGTCAGCGCCTCCGCAATCCAAAACGCATGCCATACCCCCACAGCCCCCAAGATGCGGCTAAGGATAAAAGCCGCAGGAAGAATTATGATCAAATACCGACACAGCGAAACAACAAGAGAAGCAGTCCCCCTTCCAAGTCCTTCCAGCGCACCACATGCCGTAACAGACACAGAAGAAACCAGAAATCCCGCACATATAATACGAAGAGCCGTTTTTCCGGCAGCAATTGTCTCCGGATTCGTAGTAAACATTCCCATAAGCTGCCCCGGAACAGTCAGACAGATGATGGTTCCAACAAGCATGATCACACCACTCATACAAAGCGTAACATAGTAGATTTTTTTCACTCTTTTGTGCTCTCCGGCACCATAATTATATCCTATCACAGGACGCATTCCCTGCACGATCCCGCTCGCCGGAAGATAGAGAAACGTCTGCAGTTTATAGTAGATTCCAAGAATTACCACATAACTCTGAGAGTAGGCCGCAAGGAGTCCGTTCAATGCAGAAACAAGCACAGATGGAAGCGCAAGATTCAGTGCTCCCGGAATGCCAACAGAGTATAATCTTGCGATCAGAGCTTTGTCCGGATGTAAATATTTCCGGCTTAATCTGACCTGGAGAGGCTGTATTTTGTAGACGATCAAATAGAAAACAAGATTGAATACCTGCCCCAGACCAGTTGCGATCGCAGCACCTTCAATCCCCATTGCAGGGAACGGTCCGATACCAAAGATCAGCAGCGGATCAAGTATAATATTGGAAACACAGCCGACCATAAGCCCGATCATAGTAACCTTCATTTTGCCCACACCCTGGAAGATTTTTTCGTAGGAAAGGTTAGTAGTGTTTATAGTTGCAAACAGAAAAACGATCGTGGAATACCGGATTCCAAGGTCGATAACATCTGCGTCAGAAGTAAAAAGCACCAGAAATCCCGGCATCACAAGGATGCATCCGATCGTCAGAAGAACACCGTGCAGGGCAGATAATGCAAGCCCATGAGTCGCTGCTTTGCTGGCAGTTTCTTTGTTTCCGGCACCAAGACAGATCGCAATCTGAGCACTGATCCCGATCCCAAATCCGATCGCGATCGCATTCGCAAAGTTCTGGATCGGATAGACAAGCGACAGCGCAGTCATCGCATTTTCACTGATCTGTGCCACGAAAAAGCTGTCCACAATGTTGTACAGAGAATTCACAAGCATAGAGATCACCATAGGCAGAGCCATCGACAAAATCAGCGGGAAAACCGGTTTTTCTTTCATAAATGTGTCATTCATAATAAGCCTCCTTTATAAAATTTAAAACATAAAAAACGCCGCACAATCACCCCGAAGGATAATTGTGTGGCGAAAAATGGTTTAGCCAGAAAAATCCACACTATGTTTTGGACGAAAGAATTGTAGCATGAGAACCAGAAAAACGTCAATAGCAGATTTGTTAAATCTCCAGATCATCCGCATTTGCCATATACGTCTGCGTATAAAGCACGACCGTATCGCCCTTTGGAACAAGGATCCTGTGATTTCGCTGGATCACGGCGATGATAATACGCTCCGGCATGTTCAGTTCCATGATCCTGTGATTCACCCATTGATCATTTTCGGTGAGGCGGATGCGGATAAAATGCACATCTTCTTCCTGACCATATTCCCCGATCCGTTTAAGTCTCGAATACTGGTCGACAAATCCTGCAGAAATGATACCGGTGGGGATCGCAACCATGCCGACACCAAGAAATGCAATAAAAATACCAAAAATCTTGCCGATCGTGGTGACAGGATAAATATCACCATAGCCTACAGTGAGCAGGGTGGAAGCAGCCCACCAGATCCCGGAAAATGCATTCGTAAAAACCTCCGGCTGCGCCCGGTTTCCCAGACTGTATTCATTATGCAAAATTCCTCCCATTACTTGAAAATATTGTACCGGAAACCAGGAAATGCGTCAACGGTACAGACAGTTTCAGACAGAAAAACATTCAAAAACCGTGTAGAATATCACGTTTTTTGTACATAACCGTAAACATATACCAGTCCTTCTTGCGGTACATACTTCAATGTGCTACACTCAAAAAATGCCAAAAATAATCACAGAAAAAGTGATATTGTTATAAGGAAAAAAGGCACTTAGAGGAGAAAAAATATGAAAACACTGCTGACACTGCAGCTCACGATCTTTATTCTGGTAGCTGTAGGATTTTTAATGAAAAAGATACATATCATCGGTCCGCAGGGGCAGAAGAACATCAATGATCTGGTCATCTATCTGATCCTGCCATGCAACATCCTCCATGCATTTACCCAGAGTGCAACGGATGGAGATTTCAGCAATTATCTGGCGATTCTTTTTATCTCGATCGGTATTCAGGTATTCTGTGTTATCTATGGAAAAGTCATGTTCCGAAAAGAATCCGAAGACCGTCGGAAGTGCCTGCAGTACGGAACTATCTGCTCAAACGCAGGATTTCTTGGAAACCCGATCGCGGAAGGCGTTTACGGAATAGAAGGACTGGCTCTCGCCAGCGTGTACCTGATCCCGCAGAGAATCATGATGTGGTCTTCCGGTCTGGCTGTTTTTTCCGGAAGCAGCGATAAGATGAAAACGGTGAAAAAAGTCGTCACACATCCATGCATTCTGGCATGTGTACTTGGAATGATCCTGATGATCACAGGACTTCCAATCCCGCCAGGACTCGACGGTGCGGTGACTGCTGTCGGAAACTGTAATACGGCAATGTCGATGATGGTCATTGGAATGATCCTTGCAGATATCAATCTCAAAGATTTCTGGGACTGGACAGTTGTGAAATACACAGTTCACAGACTTATTATCATTCCGGCGATCGTTTATATCGTCTGCCGTTTCCTGCCTCTGAGCAAAACGGTCCTGGGACTGTGTGTACTCCTTGCAGCAATGCCGGCAGGTGCAACGACCAGTATCCTCGCAGAAAAATACCAGGTCGATTCTCCATTTGCGACAAAAATGGTCATCTTCTCAACCTTGTTATCCCTTCCGACTATCTGTCTGTGGAGCATTTTTCTCCAGTAAAAACATATTTGTCAAATTTCTGACAAAACATCCCCCCTCCCGGCTTGTAGGAGGGGTGTTTTTTTTATATACTTAAAAAATAACATTTTATACGGAAAAGAGAACAAATCATGAGCGATCTTAAAAACGAAATCCATGACTACTGGACCAACCGGGCCAGAGGTTATTCAGAATATAATCAGCAGGAAATGGCAGATGCCAGACAGACCATGTGGAGGGAGAAACTCCTCGATCTACTGGGAAAACAGTTCCCGGAGCGCGAACCAAAAGAGATTAAAATCCTTGATGTCGGAACCGGCCCGGGATTTTTTGCAATCCTTCTCGCAGAAGCCGGCTATCAGGTGACGGCGATCGACTATACAGAAGAAATGCTCAAGGAAGCACAGCAGAATGCCGGTGGATTAGCGGAGTGTATTGTGTGGAAAACCGGCGACGCACAGGCTCTTGATGTGGAAAACAACAGCTTTGATGCCATTGTAACCAGAAATGTAACATGGAATCTTCCACGTCCGGACCTCGCATATAAAGAATGGCTGCGTGTGCTCAAACCAGGCGGTATGCTTTATAACTTTGATGCAGACTGGTACGGTCATCTTTATAATGAAGAAAAGCGAAACAGCTATGAGAAAGACCGGCAGCAGACAGAAGAACAAAACGTGGAGGACTATTACAGCGGAACTGACATCGAAAAGATGGAAGAGATTGCCCGCCAGGTTCCATTAAGTCGTCTGGAACGTCCGAAGTGGGATATCGAAACTATGCAGAAAACAGGATTTCTTGATGTTTCCTGCGATGAAGCGGTCTGGAAAGAAGTCTGGACAGAAGAAGAGATCATCAATAACAGCACTTCTCCGATCTTCCTCCTGACAGGAAGAAAGAGAGATTCTTTTAATCTCAAAAATATAACAGTGGAGCCGGGTGAGAAGTGGAATGGAGAATTAGAACTTGCAAACGGCGAGATCAAACTTCCGGCGACTGTCCTGCACGGACATGGTACAGGAAAGACCATGCTGATCACAGCAGGTGTTCATGCCGGAGAATATGTCGGGATCCAGGCAGCGATCGAATTGTCCCAGAAACTCAAAATTGAAAAAGTAACAGGCACGATCATCATTGTCAAAGTCATGAACCGACCTGCATTTGAGGCCCGTAACGGCAGTATGGGACTGACTGATGACAAAAATCTCAACCGCGAATTTCCGGGAGACCCGCAGGGAACAGAAATGGAGCGCCTTGCATGGGCAGTGTCTCAGGAACTTCAGCCGGTGACAGATTATTACATCGATCTCCACAGTGGAGATGACTATGAGAAATTAACACCGTATGTCTATTATGCAGGAATGGCAGCAGAAGAAGTTGTCGCAGAATCCCGTAAAATGGCAGAACAGGTCGATGTTCCATACATGGTAAAATCCAACGTGGCGTCCGGCGGTTCCTACAACTATGCGGCTTCACAGGGAATTCCGAGTATTCTGATTGAACGTGGCGGAATGGGCGACTGGAATTACGAAGAAGTCCGCTCTACCAGAAGAGATGTCCGCAATATCCTGTGCCATATGGGAATCTATCAGGGAATCAAGGATTTCAGGACATACTATCCGCTGGATGTGGCAGATGTCCGCTATCAGGATGCAGAGGAAAGCGGTCTCTGGTATCCATTCAAAAAAGTCGGCGACATGATCCAGGAAGGCGATATCCTTGGAGAAGTCCGTGACTATGAGGGAAAAGTCAAAGAAGTCAGCATCGCAGAGTTCGACGGCGTTCTTCTCTATCAGTGCGGCACGCTGCAGGTACTTGGCAATGGACCGATGGTCGCCTACGGAAGAATCGTGAGCCGCTACGACGAGCGCAAGGAAAAAATCGTAAAATACTGGGAAAAACGAAGCGACAGTTTTCTGGAGCAGAGAAGACAGGAACTTCACAGCACCATGGCAGAACGCTGGATGAAAGAAATCAATACACAGCTTCCGGAGGGAAAAAATCTCAAGATTCTCGATGTGGGCTGTGGAGCAGGATTTTTCACTATCCTTCTTGCAAAAGCAGGCCATCAGGTGACTGGAATCGACCTGACACCGGATATGATCAAAAACGCCCGCATCCTTGCAGAAGAAGAGGGCGTAAATTGCGAATTTACAGTTATGGATGCAGAGAATCCAGAATTCCCGGATGACACCTTTGATGTGATCATTTCCAGAAATCTGACCTGGACATTGCCGCATGTGCGTCACGCATATCAGGAGTGGCTTCGCGTCCTCAAAAAAGGCGGTGTACTGCTTAATTTTGATGCAAACTACGGAATCACAGACTTCTCAAATGTGGAAGACCTTCCGGAAAATCATGCACATAACACACTCGGAAATGACATGATGCGCGAGTGCGAGGAGATCAAACGTCAGCTTCCGATCAGTTCCTACAGCCGTCCGGCATGGGATCTGGAAACCCTGGGATCTATGGATCTTAAAGATTTCCGGGTAGACTTAGGAATCAGCAGCAGGATCTATCTTGAAAAAGACGAATTTTATAATCCGACTCCGCTGTTTATGCTGCGGACAGTTAAATGACAGGCAGACAACTGCACAGACTATAAGGATATGCGGAGAATCATATGGATTTAAAACAATTACAATATTTTGTGGCATGTGCCCAGGCAGGGTCTTTCAGTGATGCGGCGAAGATCCTCTATTCGACACAGCCCAGTGTGAGCAAGGTGATCAAGGCACTGGAAGACACTCTTGGAATGCAGCTTTTTGAGCGCCTTCCGAGAGGAATCCGACTGACAGTGCAGGGACAGAAAGTCTATCACTATGCATGTAAGATCACAAATGAGATGAATGTTCTGGAGAATATGGCTTTGGGAGGCATGACAAAATGGATTCGTATTTCGCTGAATCCAAGTTCCTGGTTTGCCAATCAGTTTGTAGATTTTTATAATGAAACCTATGAAAAAAACTATCACTTTCAGATCACAACAGCAGGCGTACGGAGTGTTATGGAACGTGTCCGTGACTACATGGATGACATTGGATTTGTTTATATCCTGAGTCAGCAAAAGGAGAACTTCCTGCACGAGCTGACCAAAAATAAACTACAGTTTTTTACAATGTATGAAACAGATGTAGTCCTGTATTCAGGGCGGAAGACAGAAATTTATGCTTCCAGAAAGGACAAAGCAGAGCTTGCAGATCTGGAAGGAATCCGTTTTATCCAGAATTATCAGGATGAATTTTTTGATATCGGAGCTGCACGGGAAGATGCATTCCAGTGGAAAGATCTTGATATTTCTGTGCTGACCAACAGTGACTACATTATGGAAAAAATGCTCAGGAACAGCCGGGTTGCAAATGTAAGCGGCAGTTATCTTTCCGAGAACAAAACAGGTACTACGCCGGGAATCCCGCTGAATATGGGTGACAGTAAGGTTATTTTTGGCTATATGCTCCACAAAGGCGAAAAAATTGATGAAAGTATACAGGAATTTCTCGACTTTCTGGTAAGCAGACTTCCCAAAAGTTAATTCCGACTCATTCCAGAACAGACGAAAGGTATTCGAACTACGAATAGCACATAACCCTCCCACGGGGTTGTGTGCTTTTTTGACATCTGATAGACTTTATCTGACGAATTACTATGCGGATATTTTGTCTGAGGATTTACAGACACAAAAGGAGAATTCATGATTAAATACATTTTTAAAAGACTTCTTCAGCTGATCCCGATTCTAATTGGGATCACTTTTTTGTCTTTTGCCATGATGCGTTTGGCAGGTGGTGATGCGGTAACGTATATGTATGAGAATGCCGGTTCAGCAGTTTCACAGGAAGTCATTGATGAGACGCGGAAGGAATATGGTCTGGATCAGCCATTTCTTATTCAGTATGCGAAATGGTTTGCAGGAATGGCAACCGGAGATATGGGCAAGAGCTATGTATCCAAACGAGATGTTTATGAAACATTTGTAGAAAAACTTCCGGCAACGATCATGCTGACCGTATCATCTGTATTGCTGACAATGCTGATCGCAATTCCACTCGGCATTTTTTCGGCGGTAAAGCATAATAAATGGAGCGATTACCTGATACGTTTCCTGAGTTTTATCGGGAATTCCATGCCAAACTTCTTTGCAGCACTGGTGCTGATGTACTTTTTTTCCATCAGACTTGGATGGTTTCCGGTAATCACAACGGACAATATAGCTTTAAGCCTCGTTCTGCCAACACTGACACTTGCCATATCTATGGCATCCAAGTATACCAGACAGGTGAGAACTACGATCCTTGAAGAACTGAACAAAGATTATGTGGTCGGAGCAAAGGCGAGAGGTGTGAGAGGAAGCGTGATCATCTGGAAGAATGTTATGAAGTCTTCCATGCTGACGATCATTACTCTGCTGGCTTTATCAATAGGAAGTCTTCTGGGAGGAACTACGATCGTTGAGACTATTTTTATGTGGGATGGTGTTGGCAAAATGGCAGTAGATGCCATTACCATGAGAGATTACCCGATCATTCAGGCATATGTAGCCTGGATGGCAATCATTTATGTGGTTGTAAACCTGATCACGGATATCATTTATCACTATCTGGATCCTCGAGTAAGATTAGGAGGTGACAGAGCATGACGCAGAAGAAACAGATATCTGTCCGAAAACAGAAGATAAAGAAAAACCATGTGAGAGAAAAACTGATCTTTTTTACAATACTGACCCTGATACTTCTGGTTGTTGCTGTTTTTGCACGGAAGCTCTGTCCGTATGATCCGGATGTACAGGATCTTCTGCTGGCACAGAAACCGCCAAGTGCAGAACATATACTGGGTACAGACCGCTACGGAAGAGACATGTTTTCGCGTGTACTGGTAGGAAGTACGACCAGTATTTATGCGACACTGCTTCTGGTGGCAATCGTCACGATACTTGGAACGGTGATCGGCATCATCTGCGGGTGGTGTGGAGGAATCATAGATACTGTGCTGATGCGTATATCAGATCTGTTTCTTGCGTTCCCAAGCCTTGTTTTTGCCCTCGCAGTAGCTGGTGTACTTGGCGGTGGCATCCAGAATGCGATCATAGCACTGGCTGTCATCGGATGGCCGAAGTTTGCCAGACTTGCCAGAGGACTGACTCTTGCACAGAAAGATTCACCATATCTGATGGCGGTGAGACTTTCGGGAAGCAGCACACTGAAAATTATGTTTAAACATATTTTACCGAATATTGCAGGTCCGATACTGGTTACCTCTGTTCTTGATATCGGAACTATGATGATGGAACTTGCAGGACTGTCCTTCCTCGGACTTGGCGTACAGCCTCCGATGGCAGAGTGGGGAAGCATGATTAATGATGGAAGAAGTATGCTTCAGATCTCACCATGGATGGTACTTGCACCGGGACTTGCCATATTTATAACCGTTATGATCTTTAATCTTCTCGGGGATACACTCAGAGATTTTATGGATCCAAAAGAAAGAGCAAAGAAATAAGAGAATAAAGAAAGGAAACAACGATTATGAAGAAGAAATTACTTGCAGCAATTCTGACAGGAGCAATGCTTGTAGCAGGAATGTCTACAACCGTATGGGCTGACGGTGAAAAGGCTTTTGTTTATGGAACAACCGGATACAGCGAGGAAATGGGAGATGCGGGATTAAACCCACATGACAACTATTCAGGCTGGAGTGCACTTCGTTATGGCGTTGGCGAAACTCTGTTCAAATATAATGACAACATGGAAGTAGAGCCATGGCTTGCAACTGATTATGAATTTGTGGATGATACAACTGTAAAGATCACACTTCGTGACGGAGTACAGTTTTCCAGTGGACGTACCATGGATGCGGAAGCAGTCAAGGAATGTCTGGAAGATCTGATCGCAGTTCATGACCGTGCACCTTATGACCTCAAGATCGATCATATTGATGCAGATGGTCTGACACTTACCATTTATACAACAGAGCCATGTCCGGCGATCATCAATTATCTTGGTGATCCATATGGTGCGATCATTGACATGGATTATGGAATCCAGGGTGAAGGCGGTTCTGCCAATGTGGCCGGAACTGGCCCATATATTGCAGAGAACGTCACTCCAACCCAGATCGATCTGGTAAAAAACGATAACTACTGGGGCGGTGAAGTGAAAGTAGATAAAGTTACAGTCAAATCTTTTGCAGACGGAAGTGCATTGACCGCAGCCCTGCAGACAGGTGATATTCAGGGTACTTATGGACTCCAGTATGACAACTATGCATTATTTGAAAATAATTCAGATTACACGATTAATTCCTGTGCGACCAGCCGATGCTTCTTTGGTCAGTTCAATATGGATTCAGAGATCATGAAAGACCAGAATGTTCGTAAAGCTGTTGAGATGGGAATCGACAAAGACGGATTCTGCTCTGTCATCATGGAAGGACGTGGAGTTCCGGCAAAAGCAGCTTTCCCAAGCGGCTTTTCTTATGGAAATGATGCAGTAGAAACGGTTTCCTATGACCCGGAAGGCGCTAAGAAACTTCTTGAGGAATCCGGCTGGACGGATACAGACGGAGACGGATATGTGGATAAAGACGGACAGAAACTCAGCATTAACTGGCTGACTTACCCAACCCGTCTGGAACAGCCGAAACTTGCCGAGTACGCACAGGCTACACTGAAAGATATCGGAATCGATGTGGTTGTAAATAATACATCTGACCATATGACGATTGCAAAGAATGGAGACTTTGATGTATATGTAAGTTCTACAACTACAGCACCGACAGGTGATCCGGAATACTTCTTTACCAGTACAGTAACAGGTGCCAAGAACTATGGTAACTATCAGAATGAAGAAGTAACAAAACTGACAGATCAGCTTCACCAGACGTTTGACAAGGATGAAAGAGCAAAACTTGCAGTAGAACTTCAGCAGGATATTCTGGATGATGATGTGTTCTTCTTTGTATCTCATCTGAATATGGGAATCGTAACCAAGTCAAATGTTACAGGAATGGCAGCACATCCATGTGATTACTATGAGATCACTGCTGACCTGGATGTAGAATAAAATTATTGCTTCTGCTTGCAGCAGCAATTTTTGAGGAGAAAATAAATTATGGATTCTTTGCTTCGTGTAGAGCATGTGACAATTTCTTATAATGGAAAACCAACGGTTGAGGATGTCAGCTTTGAATTAAAGCAGGGCGAAATCCTTGGAATCGTGGGCGAGTCCGGAAGCGGCAAAAGTACGATCATCAAGGCAATCATGGGGATTCTGGGAGAAGAAGGTCTGGTTACAAGAGGTGATATCTGGTACAAAGGTGAGAACCTTACAGACATGAGTGAAAAAAAACTCCGTAAGTTTCTGGGAACAGAGATCGGAATGGTCTTCCAGGACTGTAAAACTGCATTGTGTCCCGTTCGGACAATTGGAGCACAGATACATGAGGCAGTATCCGAACATGAGAAAGTCAGCAAAAAGGAAATCCGGGAACGTGCCGGAGAGATCATGAAGAAGATAGGTCTGGATGACAGTGACCGTGTGCTGGACAGTTATCCGTTTGAACTCTCCGGTGGAATGAACCAGAGAGTGGGGATCTGTACAGCCATGATCATGCATCCGAATCTGCTTCTGGCAGATGAACCGACCAGTGCACTGGATGTGACTGTTCAGAAGCAGGTAGTGGAAGAACTTCTGCTCATGCGTAAAGAATACAATACTGCAATGATTCTTGTAACTCACAATATCGGCGTTGTAAGGATGATGACAGACAGGATACTGGTTCTACAGAACGGACAGGTAAGAGAGTATGGAGAAACTGAGGCTGTCCTGGATCATCCGAAAGATCCATATACAAAGAAGTTGATGGGTTCTGTGCTTCATCTGAATCGGGCAGAGAATCAGGAGGTGCAGTAGAATGGCGGATATTATCCTGAAAGCGGATCATCTCAAAAAAGTATTTATATCAGGGAAAAAATCCATGACTGCAGTGGATGATGTAAGCTTTGAACTGGAACGGGGGGAATGCCTTGGAATCGTAGGCGAATCCGGTTCCGGTAAAAGTACGATTGCCAAAATGATCACACATCTGGAGCCGGTGACGGATGGGCAGATTTTTCTTAAAGGAAAGGACATTACCCATGTCGGAGGCAAAAGCTTAAGGAAAACCTATCAGGATATCCAGATGGTTTTTCAGATGCCAATGGAATCTTTTGACCCGAGATGTACTTTGGGCGACGGAATTGGGGAAAGTCTCCGGAATATGGGGATAAATCGCACAGAAACACGAACACGTGTGGAAAATCTTCTCGAAAGATGCGGCCTTTCTAAAGAATACGCGGACCGTTATCCGCATCAGGTCAGCGGAGGGCAGTGCCAGCGAGCCGCAATTGCCAGAGCACTTGCAGTCAGTCCGGAGATCCTGATCTGTGATGAGGCCACCAGCGCACTTGACGTAACTGTGCAGAAACAGATCCTGGAACTTCTGATTGAACTGAAAGAAAAAGAGAATCTGTCATTTATCCTGATCTGTCATGACCTTGCGCTGGTGCAGGCCTTCTGCGACAAAGTACTGGTTCTCTATCATGGAAAGACAGTAGAATATGGAACACCGGATGATATCATCAATCATCCGAAGATGGATTATACAAAGAAATTAATAGATTCAGTTTTATAAATCAACAGCATAATAATCAGCGAATAATAACCGGAGGGCAGGAAAGACATTGATTACTATCACACATAATCGACATCTTGCAGAAACGATCGGAAGCAGATTTGCGGTTATGAATGAAGACCATGAATTAAAAATGATATAAATATAAAAAAAGTACTTCCCGCGGATTAGAAGTACTTTTTTTATTATGGGTTAACTGGTGCCTTAAGGGTGGAGGTCTGTGCACCTTTATTTGATAAAATAACACAGTTCTTTGTGTTGACTATATTTTAACAAAACGCAGTGTAAAAACAAGCCTCCCAGGGGGATGTAAAGCCATGAAAAAAACAGTATGATCCATGCGATATATGAATATGTCAATATCCCCTAGGGGCGGTTATATATGACCGAAATTGATGGTATACTGATAGAACTTGTTATGCATAATAAATAAAAACAAACCATAAAACTGTTGATAGACACAGCGTTATGCATAAATAAGAACAAAAGGAGGAAATGAGACAATGAAGAGAAAATTACTGGCAATTATGATGGCGGTCTGTGTGACAGCATCCTTTGCAGGAGGATCTGCAACTGTATTTGCGGCACAGGAAGAAAGCACAGCGAAAGATGAAGTAATCGTAACCATGCCGACAACATCTGAGCCGGAGTCCGGTTTTGACCCGGCATATGGATGGGGCGCAGGAGAGCATGTGCATGAGCCACTGATCCAGAGCACACTTACTACTACAAACACAGATCTTTCTATCGGTATGGACCTGGCGACAGATTATTCTGTGAGCGATGATGGACTTACCTGGACTGTTAAGATCCGGGATGATGTCAAATTTACAGACGGTGAAGCTCTGACAGCATCCGATGTGGCATTTACATACAACAACTGCCGCGATAACAGTTCCGTCAATGATTTTTCCATGCTGAAAGAAGCAGTGGCTGTGGATGATACAACGGTTGAATTTCACATGAACACACCATTTGCAGTCTGGCCATATACAATGGCAATTGTGGGAATCGTTCCGGAACATGCTTATGATGAGAATTACGGACAGGATCCGATCGGTTCCGGACGTTATATCATGAAACAGTGGGACAAAGGACAGCAGGTTATTTTTGAGGCGAATCCGGACTACTACGGCGAAGCACCAAAAATGAAAAAAGTAACCGTTCTTTTCATGGAAGAAGATGCAGCACTGGCAGCAGCTCAGTCCGGCACGGTAGACGTGGCACATACGGCGGCATCTTATTCAGATATGACGGTTGACGGATATGATCTGTTCAGCGTGCAGACAGTAGATAACCGCGGATTCAACCTTCCGGCAACTGCAGCAGAGGAAATTGACGGAGTAACTTATGGAAATGACTTCACCAGCGATGTGGAAGTAAGACGTGCGATCAATATCGGCATTGACCGTGAAGAAATGATCCAGAATGTCCTGAATGGTTACGGAACCCCGGCATACAGTGTGTGCGATAAAATGCCATGGTATAACGAGGAAGCAGAAGTAGAATACGATCTGGATAAAGCAAAAGAAATTCTTGAAACAGCAGGATGGGCAGAAGGTGATGACGGAATCCGTGAAAAAGACGGCGTACGTGCGGAACTTACCATGCTGTATCCGGCATCCGATTCTGTTCGCCAGGCACTGGCAGAAGACAGCAAGAATCAGCTTGCCGAACTTGGAATTGAAGTGACAACAGAGGGCGTTGACTGGGATACTGCCTACACAAGAGCAGAGTCTGAGCCACTTGTATGGGGATGGGGCGCACATACACCAATGGAGCTGTACAACATCTATCATACAATGAGCGAGACCGGCCTTGCAGAGTACTCTCCATATGCGAACGAAACCGTAGACAAATATATGGATGAAGCTCTGAAATCCAGTGATCTGGAAGCATCGTATGACCTTTGGAAAAAAGCCCAGTGGGACGGAGAGAGCGGAATTACGCAGGAGGGAGATATCCCGTGGATCTGGCTCTGCAATATTGATCATCTGTACTTTGTAAAAGACGGACTCAAAGTAGCTGACCAGAAGATCCATCCACACGGACATGGCTGGTCTATCGTAAATAACGTAGATCAGTGGTCATGGGAGTAACAGATCTTGAATAATTCAAAAGCAAAATTTATCTTAAAAAATTTCATTAAAGTGCTGCTTCTGCTGTTTGCGGTCAGTGTTGCTGCTTTTGCACTTATGACAGCTTCTCCGATCGATCCTCTGAAAGCGAACGTCGGACAGGCTGCGCTTGGAAGCATGAGTCAGGAACAGATCGCAAAACTTGAAGAATACTGGGGCGTGGGACAGCCGCCCCTGCAGCGCTACATTGCATGGTTCAGAGATTTTGTGAGGGGAGATATGGGAATATCTCTCCTTTATCGACAGAAGGTAACGACAGTGATCGCCGTAAAACTTGGAAATTCCCTGTTTCTGATGATCATTGCATGGATTTTGTCAGGACTGATTGGTTTTTTGCTGGGCTCACTTGCAGGGATGAACCGTGGAAAACCGATTGATAAGATCATCAAAGGATACTGTCTGGTGATCTCCAGTACCCCGGCATTCTGGATTGCTATGCTGTTGCTTATCATTTTTGGAGTATGGCTCAAAATACTTCCGATAGGATTAAGTGTACCGATTGGAGTTGAGGCAAGCGGAGTGACTTTTTTTGACCGTGTGCGTCATGCAATCCTTCCGGCGGTGACACTTTCCATCACAGGAATATCCAATATTGCCATGCATACCAGAGAAAAAATGATCGACATCTGTGACAGCGATTACGTGCTTTTTGCAAAAGCAAGAGGAGAGAGTAACTGGCAGATATTCAAAAACCATGGTTTCCGCAATGTCCTTGGCCCGGCAGTGACACTTCAGTTTGCTTCGATCAGCGAGATATTTGGCGGCTCAGTGCTTGTGGAGCAGGTTTTTTCCTATCCGGGACTTGGACAGGCAGCGGTCAGTGCAGGTCTTGGAAGTGATATGCCGCTTCTGATGGCGATCACGATCATAAGTGCACTGTTTGTGTTTGGAGGAAACTTTATAGCCAATATTCTGTACGGAGTCATCGACCCGCGGATCCGAAGAGGGGGTGCGGGAAGATGAAAAACAGATGGAACCGCAGAAAAACTCTGGTACTCTGGCTTGTTATCGCCGTGGTGTTTCTTATAGCAGTCTGTATCAGCGGCCTGTTCTGCGAAGATGCAGCAAGGGCAACAGATTTTTCCAGAAAAAACCTTGCACCCTGCCTGAAATATCCGTTTGGTACAGACTGGCTTGGAAGAGATATGTTTGCACGGACAGTCAGAGGACTTTCTATCAGTATCATCATAGGAGTATGTGCAGCTACGTTCAGCGCGGTCATGGCATTTATTCTTGGAGTTGTATCTGCAACAATGGGAAAAACAGCAGATACCATTGTGACATGGATCATAGACCTGGTCATGGGAATTCCGCATATGCTTCTTCTGATCCTTATCTGCGTTGCATGCGGAAGAGGACTTAAGGGAGTCATTCTTGGAGTTGCACTGACGCACTGGACATCTCTGGCGAGACTGATTAGAGGTGAAGTGCTGCAGCTCAAAGAACAGATTTACATAAAAACAGCCAGAAAACTGGGAAAAAGCAACTTGTATATCGTAATGAAACACATGGTTCCACATCTGCTTCCGCAGTTTATTGTCGGACTTGTCCTTCTTTTTCCGCATGCGATCCTTCATGAATCCAGTATCACTTTTCTTGGGTTCGGGCTGTCAAATGAACAGCCTGCGATCGGAATTATTTTGTCAGAAGCAATGAAATATCTGATCACAGGCAAGTGGTGGCTTGCATTATTTCCGGGAATTATGCTGGTGATCACCGTTGTATGTTTTTATACAACAGGTGAAAATCTCCGCAGGCTGCTGGATCCGGCAAGTGCACACGAATAGGAGAAGAGAATGGAAAGGGAAAAAATTCTGGAAATCAACAACATGAAAATATCTTTTACCCAGTACCAGAAAGGAATACAGCAGACAGAACTGCCTGTGATCAAAGATTTGAGTGTCACGATCCATGCAGGAGAAATGGTGGCAGTAGTCGGTTCTTCCGGTTCGGGCAAAAGTCTGCTGGCACATGGAATCATGGGGATTTTGCCATATAATGCTGAAATGGGTGGAGAAATACGATACTGCGGAGAGCCGCTGACAGAAAAAAACATCCGGAAACTGCGGGGGAAAGAAATCGTTCTGGTCCCGCAGAGTACTTCTTATCTGGATCCATTAATGAAGGTCGGACAGCAGATCTGCAAAGGAAAAAAGAACAAAGAAAAGAAGAAACATCTGGATTCTATTTTTGAACAATATTCTCTGGATAAAAAGGTTCAGGAACAGTATCCGTTTGAACTTTCCGGGGGAATGACCAGGAGAATCATGATCTCTACAGCATTGATCGAGAATCCAAAGCTGGTCATCGCGGATGAACCGACACCCGGGCTGGATCCGAAACTCGCAAAACGTGCAATGGAACATTTTCGCCAGCTTGCGGATATGGGAGCTGCTGTTCTTGTCATTACACATGATCTGGAACTTGCCCTGGAAACGGCAGACAGAGTACAGGTATTTTATGCCGGTTATACGATCGAAGATGCGGCAGTGGATGATTTTAATGAGGAAGAAACTCTTAGGCATCCATATACCAGAGCACTCTGGCGTGCGATGCCGAAACACGGTTTTCGATATATTGACGGGGTACAGCCTTATGTAAAAGATAACCTGCAGGGATGCCCGTTTGCACCACGATGCGACAGGAAATCACAGGAATGTCAGGGCGAGATTCCATGGAAAGCTTCCGGCAGTGGATATGTGAGGTGCATATTATGAGACTTGAAGCAAAAAATCTGTCTTTTAGTTATGATGTAAAAGGCAGACAGATACTGAGACAGTTCAGTTTAAGTGCAGACAGCAGTGAACGTGTAGGAATCATAGCTCCCAGTGGTTTTGGCAAAACAACTCTGTGTAAGATCCTGTCCGGATATGAAGCACCGCAAAGTGGCGAAGTGCTTCTTGATGGCAAACCACTCAGCGAATATGGCGCATACTGTCCGGTACAGATGATCTGGCAGCACCCGGAGCAGGCGGTAAATCCAAGACTCCGCATGAAAAATGTAATCGAAGAAGGAGACAGGACAGCACCGGAACTGATCGAAAAGCTGGGAATAGAACCTGACTGGATGAATAGATTTCCGACAGAACTCTCAGGAGGAGAATTACAGCGCTTCTGCATTGCAAGAGCCCTGGGACAGAGAACCCGTTTCCTTCTGGCAGACGAGATCACAACCATGCTGGATCTCATCACCCAGAGCCAGATCTGGCATTTTCTCATCGAAGAAACAGAACGAAGAAATATCGGAATGCTCGTAGTCAGCCACAGCCCGGAACTGATCAAGAAAGTCTGCACAAGAGTAATTGAGTTAGATAAATAGAAGAAACACCAGTTTATAAAGATATAGTATGGAACATCAACACTATGCTTTATAAGCTGGTATTTTTTTTCAATCCAAACATCAAAGAACTTGTAGGTTTCCAGATGACCTGCCTGGAAAAAATGTACGACTACAATCAGACCCGCCCATCCCAGATGGAAAAATGAGCAGAGCTGATCAAAGAAATGTTCGCAGAAGCAGGAGAAGGCTGTTATATCGAGCCGCCGTTTTATGCAAACTGGGGCGGACGGCATGTTCATCTTGGTAATCCCTGCCGTGTCCTTCGAGAACTCAACGACCATGACAGAGAGTATTACTACAGAGATCGTAAGATTGACTGGGATACATTGAAATAAAAAACAAAAACCACAGAATAGCTGTCAAAAACTGTTCTGTGGTTCATTTTTTAATTTTTTATTTCTTTTTACAAAACTGTTCTGCAATCTGTTTGATCAACTTCAATTGCTCGGAGTTCAGATTCTGAAGGATTTTGATTAATTCATTTATTTCTTTCGGGTAACTCATATGCTGGTTAAAAAAATCTCCAGGAGTGATTTTGAGATAATCACAAATATAGAAAAAGACCTGCATAGATGGATAAGCTTTCTGATTTTCAATTCGATTTATGTAACTGGGATTCTGACCAAGATCAAGGCTCATTTCTCTGGCAGAGATTTCTTCATCCGTTCTTAACTGCGCAAGCCGTGTGCTGAAACTTTCCTTCGTATTCATATCACAAATTCTCCTTTTTGTGACATTTTATATCACCAACTTACTTGAAACAGGATATATAAAACCTGAAATATAAAAAGCAAGATATATAATACTTAATTTTGGAAAAATATGGAATAAAACCAGAGACAAAATTATCTTTGGAAGAGAAATATTGGAGATACTGGTAAGATTAAAGAGCGTTTCGTTCTTGCGTAATGCCAGACTTAAATTAAGTGATATATTACACATAATGACTTAATTATAAAAAACTAAAACACTTGAGACTAAGGAACGGTGATGTTTTGTGAGTATGTATCAGAGCGAGCGTGAGGTGGCAGTGAAAAGGCTGCAGAAGGGGATTTTGGAGAAGAAAACAGAACTTGATAAATTATTGTGGGATGCACTTCTGGCAGGTCAGGGGGAGTTTTTTAATACTTCATCGGGGCTTCCGTTTTCTTATGTGGTGAAGAGAAAGCGAAACGGGGAATACAGTGGAGAACTGCTGGTGTCCCGTAAGGAAAGCAGCAAAACTCTGACTCGAAGTTCTGTGCTTCTGGCGTTTCACAAAGTGATCGATGCAACTCAGATTTGTGATATAGATGGAAAAGCAGAGCTGATCCTGCCAGAATATAAAGGACCGAAGGCGATAGGGCAGATTTTTGGTATTTCTTACATATATAGTATTTTCTGGAAGTTCGAGCTGATCAGAGTTCCGGCGAAAGTGCAGGAGAAGCTGATGGACATTAAGTAAATGCCAGCGGGTCTCTTTAGCTTGTCAGACAAACGCCCAGACAATGGCAGCCGATAAAACGTATGCGGCATTGTCTGGGCATTCTAAATGCTTATGTAATTATCTGATAAACAATAACCCTTATTTCAGGATTTCATCCTTCTTCTCAAGCAGTGCTTCACACGCTGCACATGCAGGGCAGTCGCAGTATTTTGCTCCGTTGGATTTGATCTCTTTGGCGTGGATCAGGATGTTTTTTGCACCTTCTTCACCGAAAACTTTGGCACCCATATCGGACTCTGCAAAAGCAATCAGACCGTCGATCGGCATGATGTCTTCTTCAAGTTCTGCTACGAATGTTTTGGCAGCAGCAGCTTCATTTTCGCCGCCGATAGCATCGAGATAATTCTGTGCAGTTTCTTTGACTTCGGCACATGCGGATGGTGCTGCGAGCAGGTCTTCTGTTAATTCACGGATTGTTTTGGACATGATAAAATCTCCCTTCCTATGTTGTATATTGATAACTCTATTATAGCGCGAAATCGACAAAAGGAAAAGCTGAAAAGGTTTAGATAACCTCTTCAGCTCTTTTTAATGCCGCGGATATATTCGGGCGGAAATTTTCTTCTCCGACAAGTTCAACAAAGCCGGCTTTTTTCATAACGCGCATTGGCTGTTCATTGATATCCGGTGTATCATCGTCCGTATAAACCCAGCTGTCAACATGGGTTTCTTCGCTCATTCGTTTGATGAAGAGCAGACATGCAAGCACCATACCGATTTCGATGGCAACGACCAGGTCAAAGAGGACTGTCAGCACGAAAGTCGCCAGAAGTACGATAATGTCACTTTTTGGAGCGGTTTTGAGCAGATCACGGAACGTTCTCCACTGGCACATATTGTAGACAACAATAAAAAGGATCGCGGCGATCGTCGGCATAGGGATCATTCCGGCATAAGGCATCAGAACGACAAGCACGATGACAAGTGTGACAGAGTGGACCATTCCGGCGATCGGTGTACGTCCGCCGTTTTTGATATTGGCAGCAGTTCTTGCGATTGCTCCTGTTGCCGGGCATGTTTGTGTTTATATACAAACCAGAAAGCTGCGGAATGCAAAGTTGTTAATTTTTTCTCTTGACAAAAGCTTTTTTTGGAGATATACTTTGACAATCAAAATATTCTAAAATCAAAACAAATTAGGAATATGAGGAAACAACTATTATGAATAAAGAACAGACCATAACCGGAGTCATCCGGGGAACGGGAGCCTGTGTCCCTGAGAGAGTTCTGGATAACAATGAGATCGCAGGTTTTGTAGATACCAGTGATAAATGGATCCGGGAACGGACTGGTGTGGAGCGACGGCGCATTGTGGAAAAGGAAACGACAGTTTCCATGGCAGCGGAAGCAGGCCGCCAGGCACTTGAGGAAGCCGGAGTTTCACCGGAAGAAGTAGATATGATTCTGGTGGCAACGGGTTCAGCTGACCGGGTTTTTCCATGTACAGCCTGTCAGGTACAGGAAATACTTGGAGCGGTCAGAGCGGTCGGATTTGATCTCAATGCTGCGTGCAGCGGATTTCTTTTTGCTTATAATACTGCCCAGGCTTATATCTCATCCGGAATCTGCCGGACGATCCTGGTCATAGGAAGTGAGAGTCTTTCCAGACTGGTGGACTGGACGGATCGCGGAACCTGCATCCTGTTTGGAGATGGGGCCGGAGCGGTTCTTCTAAAGGCAGCAGAGGGCAAGAGCTACCGACCGGCGGCACACTCCGATGGAAAAGGCGGATCGGCACTTACCGGACCGGGAGCCGCAGGCAGAATCCGAAGTATTGACAGAGACTGCAAAGAAGCAAAAACAGAATACATTACCATGAATGGCAAGGATGTCTTTCAGTTTGCGGTCCGCAATGTTCCGCAGGTGATACAGGAAGTTTTGAAAGAAAATGAACTTTCTATAGAGGACATTGACTGGTTTGTTCTTCACCAGGCGAATGCGAGGATCGTGGATGCAGTTGCGAGGCGGCTTCGCCTGGATATCGGGAAGTTTCCAATGAACCTTCAGGATTATGGAAATACGTCATCCGCGAGCATTCCGATTTTGCTGAATGAACTGAACCGGAAGGGTATCCTCAGGAAAGGGCAGAAGCTGGTTCTGGCAGGATTTGGCGCAGGGCTTTCGTGGGGAGCAAGTGTATTGGAGTGGGGGATTGACAGCCATACGAAGTGATAAAGCAACTTACAGATAATCTGAATTTATAAATATAAAAAATAGAACAGAAAAAGGAGAAAACAAAAATGTTAGAAAAAATCATCGAACTTACAGCAGACACTTTAGGAGCAAACGCAGCAGAGATCACTGCAGAGACATCCTTCATGGATGATCTTCATGCAGATTCCCTTGATCTTTTTGAACTGGCAATGGCACTTGAGGAAGAATTTTCTGTAGAGATTCCAAGTGAAGATCTTGAAAAGATCACAACCGTAGCAGACGCAATGAACTACCTGACAGAGCATCAGGCATAAGAGTCACAGGACAAGAGGATTTTATTATGAAAACAGAGATCACAGAATTATTAGGAATTGAATATCCGGTGATCCAGGGTGGCATGGCATGGGTTGCGGAATGTCATCTGGCAGCAGCTGTATCCAATGCAGGCGGTCTTGGACTGATTGCAGCAGGCGGTGCGCCGGCAGAATGGGTCAGAGAGCAGATCCGTGAGACAAAGAAACTGACAGACAAACCGTTTGGTGTCAATATCATGCTGATGAATCCGGAATCAGAAAAAGTTGCTAAGGTTATCGTGGAGGAAGGCGTCAAAGTCGTTACCACAGGAGCCGGAAGCCCTGAGAAATACATGGCAGACTGGAAAGCAGCCGGAGTCAAAGTTATCCCGGTCGTTGCATCCGTAGCACTTGCAAAACGTATGGAACGCTGCGGTGCAGATGCGGTCGTTGCCGAAGGCTGTGAGGCAGGCGGCCATATCGGAGAGCTTACCACAATGGTACTGGTTCCGCAGGTCGTTGACGCAGTGAAGATTCCGGTGATCGCAGCAGGCGGTATCGCAGATGGCAGAGGAATGGCAGCAGCATTCATGCTTGGCGCAAAAGGAATCCAGATGGGAACCGTTTTTGCAGCATCCAAAGAATCTGTGATCCATGAAAATTATAAAAACAGCATCATCAAAGCAAAAGACATCGACAGTCGTGTAACAGGAAGAAGCACCGGACATCCGATCCGTGTTCTCCGTAACGACATGGTCCGCAGATATCTGGAACTGGAAAAAGCAGGCGCACCGTTTGAGGAACTGGAACAGCTTACTCTGGGAAGCCTCAGAAAAGCCGTTCAGGAAGGTGATGCAAAGAACGGAAGCCTGATGGCAGGTCAGATTGCAGGCATGATCAAAGAGGAACGTTCCTGTGAAGACATCATCAAAACAACTGTTGTCGATGCAGGCAAGCTGATGAACGGGGTAAATGCAGATGAGTAAGATCGCTTTTATTTATCCGGGACAGGGCGCACAGGCAGTTGGAATGGGAAAGGATTTTTATGAAAAAAGTCCTCTGTCCAAAGCCGTTTTTGATCAGGCATCTGAAGCGGTAGATCTTGACCTTAAGAAACTTTGTTTCGAAGAAAATGATCTTTTGGACAAAACAGAATATACACAGGTGGCGATGGTAACAGCCTGTCTTGCAATGACGAGAGCTGTCGAAGCAATGGGACTTCATGCGGATATGGCAGCGGGCTTAAGCCTTGGTGAATACTGTGCGATCGCAGTGGCAGGCGGAATGTGCGACATGGATGCAGTACGCACTGTTCGCTCCAGAGGGATTTTTATGGAACATGCAGCACCGGAAGGAACCGGGGCAATGTCCGCAGTACTCGGACTTGATGCAGCAGTCATTGAGGATGTCTTAAATGGCAGAGAGGGCGTTTCCATTGCAAACTACAACTGCCCGGGACAGATTGTCATTACCGGTGAAGCGAAAGCAGTTGCCGAGGCGGGAACAGCTCTCAAAGAGGCAGGTGCAAGAAGGGTACTTCCGCTTAAAGTAAGTGGACCTTTCCATTCACCGATGATGAGACCGGCAGGAGAAGAACTGGCGAAGGTTTTTGCCGGAGTCAGTATGAATCCCCTGAAAGTTCCGTATGTGGCGAACATCAACGCAGAGGTAATTACAGACTGCGGAAAGATCGAAGAACTTCTGGTAGCGCAGGTCAGCGGATCTGTCCGCTGGCAGCAGAGTGTGGAGACCATGATCCGCGAAGGCGTGGATACCTTCGTAGAGATCGGACCGGGCAAAACACTGACAGGATTCCTTCGAAAGATCGATAAAAATGTAAAATCCTATCACATTGGAAGCTGGGAAGAAGCTGTTTTGGTGTGTGAGGAACTTAAATAAGGAGAAAATAAGTGGCAGAGCAGAATAAAAAGAAAGTTGCTGTTGTAACAGGTGCTTCCAGAGGGATCGGAAGAGCCATTGCCCTGGAACTTGCGTCGAGAGGTGCAACAGTTGTGATCAATTATAACGGTTCTGAGGAACGCGCAAAGGAAGTACAGAAAGAGATCGAGGAAAAAGGCGGCGAAGCAGAGACCAGACAGTGGAATGTCGCTGATCATAAAGCCTGCGAAAGTGCCGTAAAAGATATCGTAAAGACACATGGAAGTATTGATATCCTGGTGAACAATGCAGGAATCACAAAGGATGGCCTTCTGATGGGAATGTCTGAAGCAGATTTTGACAACGTGATCGATGTCAACCTCAAGGGAACTTTCAATATGATGCGTTTTGTTTCCAGACAGATGCTCCGCCAGCGCAGCGGACGTATCATCAGCATGGCATCTGTAGTTGGAATTGCCGGAAATGCAGGACAGGCAAACTACGCGGCATCCAAGGCAGGGATCATCGGCATGACAAAGAGTGCGGCGAGAGAACTTGCATCCCGTGGAATTACTGTAAATGCAGTGGCACCGGGATTTATTGAGACAGAAATGACAGCAGTATTATCCGAAGAAGTAAAAAAAGCATCTGCCGCACAGATTCCGCTCGGACATTTTGGCAAGCCGGAGGATATCGCAAAAACAGTCGCTTTTCTGGCATCTGACGATGCTGCATACATCACAGGACAGGTAATTCGGGTCGATGGAGGAATGGTCATATGAGTAAGAGAAGAGTCGTTGTCACCGGACTTGGTGCAGTTACCCCTATTGGAAATAATGTAAAGGATTTCTGGGCAGGGATCCGCGAGGGAAAAGTCGGCATCGGACCGATCACGAAGTTTGATACCACCGATTACAAAGTAAAGATTGCCGCAGAGGTGAAGGATTTTAACGCAAAAGACCATATGGATCCGAGATCTGCGAGACGTATGGATCCGTTCTGCCAGTATGCAGTGACGGCAGCAAAAGAAGCCCTGGAAGATTCCGGGATCGATATGGAAAAAGAAGATTCTTTCCGCGCAGGCGTGATCGTTGGCTCCGGTATCGGAAGTCTTCCGCAGGTAGAGAATAACTATGAAAAAATCCTCACCAAAGGACCTGGAAAAGTAAATCCTCTGATGGTACCGATGATGATCTCCAACATGGCAGCAGGAAATATCTCCATTCAGTTCGGACTCCGCGGCAAATGTACAGATGTTGTGACAGCCTGTGCTTCCGGAACTCATAGCATTGGTGATGCATTCCGCGCGATCCAGTACGGGGATGCCGAGATCATGCTGGCAGGTGGAACGGAAAGCTGTATCTGCCCGACAGGTGTTGCAGGTTTTACTGCCCTTACTGCCCTTACCAAAACAGAAGATGCCGCAAGAGCATCTATCCCGTTTGACAAAGACAGAAGTGGTTTTGTGCTTGGTGAAGGTGCCGGCATCGTGGTCCTTGAGGAACTGGAGCATGCGAAGGCAAGAGGCGCAAGGATCTACGCCGAGCTTGTCGGTTACGGTGCAACAGCTGATGCTTTCCATATCACTTCTCCGGCAGAGGACGGAGCAGGCGCAGCAAGAGCAATGGAACTGGCAATGGAAGAAGCCGGCGTACAGCCATCTGAGGTGGAATACATCAACGCACATGGAACAAGCACGCACCACAACGACCTGTTTGAGACAAGAGCGATCCACAAGGCATTTGGAGATGCGGCAAAAAATCTGGTTGTAAATTCAACCAAATCCATGATCGGACATCTGCTCGGTGCAGCTGGCGGTGTGGAATTTGTAACATGTGTAAAATCTCTGGAAGAGGGATTTATCCATCAGACCGTTGGAACCACAGAGCCGGATGAAGAGTGTGACCTGAATTATGCGATCGGTGCTCCGGTGGAAAAAGAGATCCGCTATGCAATGAGCAATTCTCTTGGTTTCGGCGGACACAATGCGACACTTCTTGTGAAGAAATACGAGGGTTGATAGATTATGGAGTTTGAAAATCTTCTTATATTAATAAAAACAGTATCAGATTCTGAACTGACAGATTTTGCTTACGAAGAAAACGGAACCAGCATTCATCTGAAGAAGAAAAAAGAAACGGTAGTGGTTGCAGGAAATCAGCCGGATGTGCCGATCGCGGGTCTTGCAGCAGCCAGTCCGGCGACTGTAAATGCTGAAACTGTACAGGCAGCGTCCAGCGAGCCGGAGGGTATGATCGTAAAATCTCCTCTGGTGGGAACTTTTTATGCAGCACCGTCTGAGGATGCAGATCCGTTTGTTTCTGTTGGTGATCAGGTGAAAAAAGGCCAGACACTTGCCATCGTGGAAGCGATGAAACTGATGAACGAGATCGAAAGCGATTTCGACGGAAAAGTTGCAGAGATTTATGTGCAGAACGGACAGGCAGTGGAGTATGGACAGCCGTTGTTCCGGATTGTGTGAAGTAACTGGGGAGTATAGATCATGAATAAATTAGGTGTAAAAGAAATTGAACAGATTCTTCCTCACAGACATCCATTTCTTCTGGTGGATTATATCGAGGATTATGAACCGGGCAAATTTGCCGTCGGTTATAAATGTGTGACATTCCGTGAGGACTTTTTCAGGGGACATTTCCCGCAGGAACCGGTCATGCCGGGTGTTCTGATGGTGGAAGCTCTTGCGCAGACAGGAGCTGTAGCAATCCTGAGCCTTGAAGAAAACAAAGGCAAGATCGCATATTTTGGCGGGATCAAAAACTGCAGATTCCGTGGAAAAGTTGTCCCGGGAGACAAGCTTCGACTGGAAACGACAATTATCAAATGCAAAGGACCGGTAGGTGTCGGTCATGCAGTTGCAAGTGTCGACGGCAAAGTGGTAGTTGATGCAGAACTGACTTTTATGATTGGATAGGTGACACACTATGATTAAAAAAGTGCTGATCGCGAATCGAGGGGAGATCGCGGTGCGGATCATCCGCGCATGCAGAGAAATGGGAATAGAGACAGTGGCTGTTTATTCAGAAGCGGACAGAGATGCGCTTCATACACAGCTTGCGGATGAGGCAGTCTGTATCGGACCGGCACCGTCATCCCAGAGCTACCTCAGCATGGAAAATATCATCAGTGCGACGATCGTTACAGGAGCCGATGCAATCCATCCGGGATTTGGTTTCCTTTCCGAAAACAGTCGTTTTGCAGAGCTTTGTGAGCAGTGTAATATTACTTTTATCGGACCGCCATCCAGTGTGATCGCAAGTCTTGGAAATAAACAGGCGGCAAAAAACACGATGGCAAATGCAGGTGTTCCGATCATTCCCGGCGGTAAAAATCCAATCTACACAGTAGAAGAGGGAATGAAAGAAGCAGAAACGATCGGGTATCCGGTCATCATCAAGGCTGCTCTTGGAGGCGGCGGCAAAGGAATGCGAGTTGCTGACACTCTGGCAGATTTTGAAGAAAGTTTCCGTACTGCACAGAAAGAAACGCAGATGGCTTTTGGCGATTCCACGATGTATGTGGAACATTTTGTGCGTCATCCAAGACATATCGAGTTTCAGATCATGGCAGATAAGTTTGGAAATGTGATCCATCTGGGAGAGCGTGACTGCTCCATCCAGCGAAATCATCAGAAGATGATCGAGGAGTCTCCGTGCGAGGTGATTTCCGATGATCTTCGTGCCAGAATGGGTGAGGCAGCAGTAAAAGCGGCAAAAGCAGCCGGGTATGAAAATGCCGGAACGATTGAATTCCTTCTTGATAAAGATGGCAGATTTTATTTCATGGAAATGAATACCCGAATCCAGGTGGAACATCCGGTCACAGAGTGGGTGACTGGCGTGGATCTTGTCAAAGAGCAGATCCGTATCGCTTCCGGACTTCCGCTTTCCTGCAAGCAGGAAGATATTCATCTTACCGGTCATGCGATCGAATGCAGGATCAATGCCGAAAACCCGTCCAAAGGTTTTCGACCGTCACCGGGAACGATCACAGATATGTATTTTCCGGGTGGAAAAGGAATCCGTATTGATTCTGCCGTGTACAGTGGATATACGATCCCGCCGTACTATGATTCCATGATCGCGAAGGTGATCGTGTGGGCAAAGAACCGTACCGAAGCGATCCGTAAGATGCAGAGTGCACTTGGTGAAGTGATCATTGAGGGGATCGACACCAACGTGGACTACCAGTATGAAATCCTGGAACACCCGGATTTTCAGTCCGGGAATACGGATGTAGAGTTTATCGAACGGATGGAAAGCGAAGCGCAACAAGAGAAGAGAGTGGGTTAATTAGATATAACAGGAGTTGAGCGACCATGAAGTTGGACAACATGTTCAAAAAGACAAGAATTGTTTCCAGAATACAGAGCCATAATGCAGCCCGTGCTTCCAGACCGGAAGTGCCGGAAGGACTTCTTCGCAAATGTAACAAGTGCGGAGCGGCGATCATTGCAGAAGATGTAAAACAGGGGAATTATATCTGTCCGAAGTGTGGAGGATATTTTCGTATCCATGCATACCGAAGGATTCAGATGGTCATTGATGAGGGAACTTTTGAAGAGTGGGATCATGATCTGACTGGTGGAAATCCTGTAAACTACAAAGGTTATCCGGAAAAAGTGCAGGCACTTCAGGAGAAAACAGGACTTAAAGAAGCTGTTGTCACAGGCAGGGGCAAAATAAACGGCAGAGAGACAGTGATCGCAGTCTGCGACGGAAGATTTCTGATGGCGAGCATGGGCTGGGCTGTCGGTGAAAAGATCACCAGAGCAGTAGAGCGTGCAACGGAAGAAAAACTTCCGGTCATCATTTTTGCTTGTTCCGGCGGAGCCAGAATGCAGGAAGGCATTACATCTCTGATGCAGATGGCAAAGACATCGGCGGCACTGGAACGCCACAGTAAAGCAGGATTACTTTATGTGAGTGTTTTGACGGAACCTACGACTGGAGGTGTGACGGCAAGTTTTGCAATGCTGGGAGATATCATTCTGGCAGAACCGGGAGCACTGATCGGATTCGCAGGACCGCGTGTCATTGAGCAGACGATCCGCCAGAAACTGCCGAAGGGATTTCAGAGAGCAGAATTTCTTGTAGAGCACGGTTTTGTGGATGACATTGTAAGACGTGAGGATCTGAAAGAAACACTTGGAAAGATCCTGGAGATGCATGAGGGGCAGAGCGCAGACAGTACTTCGGAAAATGAAAAAGCTTCTTATATAAATAAGGATGAATTTTCACCGAAATCCGATGTTGCCCACGCAGGCATCAACCCGTACCTCACAGCCTGGGAACGTGTCCAGCTTTCACGAAAGACAGACCGTCCGTCCGGCAGTGATTATATAGAAGCACTTTTTACTGATTTCATGGAATTCCACGGAGACCGAAACTACGGAGATGACAGGGCAGTTATCGGCGGGATCGCAAAATTCCATGGAAGACCAGTCACTGTCATCGTGCAGGAAAAAGGAACCAACACAAAAGAAAATATCGCGCACAACTTTGGCATGCCGATGCCGGAAGGATACCGCAAAGCTCTTCGTCTGATGAAACAGGCAGAGAAATTTCACCGACCGGTCATCTGTTTCGTGGATACCCCGGGAGCATTTTGCGGGATCGAGGCAGAAGAACGGGGACAGGGCGAGGCAATTGCCTGTAATCTCTGGGAACTTGCCGGACTGAAGACGCCGGTTCTGTCCATTGTAACAGGCGAAGGCGGCAGCGGCGGTGCACTTGCACTTGCGGCCGGAGATCAGGTATGGATGCTGGAAAACTCCGTGTATTCCATTCTTTCACCGGAAGGGTTCGCAAGCATTCTCTGGAAAGACAGCACCAAAGCCAAAGAAGCTGCAGCAGTTATGAAACTGACAGCATCTGACCTTTACCAGAAAGGAATCATCGAGCAGGTGATCCCGGAACCGGAGAATCTGACTCCTGAAAGTCTGTGGCAGGTGACTGAGCGGCTGGACGACAGAATCCGTGTTTTCCTTAAGCAATATACAATTCTGTCAGAAGAAGAACTCCTTGAGATGAGATATGCGCGTTTTCGCAAATTCTGATAAATTTCATAAAAAAAGAAACGTAGGACAGAATCCGCAATGTGTGACAAAATCGAACATATTGCGGATTTTGTCTATATAAAAAAAGACCGGATCTGGGATATAATGGATAATGAATTAAAAGATAACCAGGGTAAGGAGGAACTGTTTCATGAAAGAAGTGAAATCACCAAAGAAGCCATTGCTTTATTATTACGGAATCGTGCTTCTGGTCCTTGTCATTTTTAACGTGATCGTGACACCGATGATCACGAAGAGCATGGTCAGGGAAGTAGATTATGGAACTTTTATGTCAAAGATTGAAGACAAAAAGATTGAGGATGTCCAGATTGAGGACAATCAGATCCTTTTTACAGACAAGGATGACTCGAATATCGTTTACAAAACAGGTGTGATGGACGACCCGACTCTGACAGAGCGTCTTTACGATGCCGGAGCGAAGTTTTCCAAGGAGATCGATCAGCAGATATCACCGCTGGCAAGTTTTCTGCTCACAGGTATTCTTCCGCTGGTGATCTTTATCGCACTTGGCCAGTATATGGGCCGCAAAATGATGAACCAGGCGGGCGGCAAGAATTCTATGGCATTTGGAATGGGAAAAAGCAACGCCAAGGTTTATGTACCATCAACCGAAGGAATTCATTTCAGCGATGTTGCAGGTGAGGAAGAAGCAAAAGAAAATCTTCAGGAAATCGTTGATTATCTTCACAATCCGGAAAAATACACCAAAGTCGGTGCTTCCATGCCGAAAGGAGTCCTGCTCGTAGGCCCTCCAGGTACTGGTAAGACTATGCTGGCAAAAGCGGTAGCCGGAGAGGCTGATGTACCGTTCTTCTCCATGTCCGGTTCTGAATTTGTCGAGATGTTCGTCGGAATGGGCGCATCCAAAGTCCGTGATCTTTTCAGCCAGGCAAAAGAAAAGGCTCCTTGTATCGTATTTATCGACGAGATCGATGCCATCGGCAAGAAACGTGATGGTCAGATGGCAGGCGGCAATGATGAACGTGAGCAGACTCTGAACCAGCTTCTTACAGAGATGGATGGTTTTGGAGGAAACAATGGTGTTATCATTCTGGCAGCGACCAACCGTCCGGAATCTCTTGACCCGGCATTGACTCGTCCGGGACGTTTTGACCGCCGTGTACCTGTGGAACTTCCGGATCTTGAAGGCCGTGAAGCAATCCTTAAAGTACATGCAAAGAAAGTTCAGCTTTCTGATGATGTAGATTTCCATACGATCGCAAGAATGGCATCCGGAGCTTCCGGTGCGGAACTTGCCAATATTGTCAATGAAGCAGCTCTTCGTGCAGTCCGCGACAACCGCGAAGTTGTGACAGAAGCAGACCTTGAAGAGAGCATCGAAGTCGTTATCGCAGGATACCAGAAGAAAAATGCCGTACTTTCCGATCAGGAGAAGAGAGTTGTCGCATATCACGAGATCGGACATGCGCTTGTCGCAGCAATGCAGACACATTCCGCACCTGTCCAGAAGATCACGATCATTCCGAGAACTTCCGGTGCACTTGGTTATACCATGCAGGTAGAACAGGGGGATAAATACCTTCTGACAAAGAAAGAACTGGAAAACAAGATCGCGACTTTTACCGGTGGACGTGCCGCAGAGGAAGTTGTATTCGGCGAAGTGACCACAGGTGCTTCTAATGATATCGAGCAGGCGACCAAGATCGCACGTTCTATGATCACCCGTTATGGTATGAGCGATGATTTTGACATGGTGGCAATGGAAACGGTGACAAATCAGTACCTTGGTGGTGATGCATCTCTGGCATGCTCCGCAGATACGCAGAAAGAGATCGACCGTCAGGTAGTTGAACTCGTCAAGAGAGAACATGAAAAAGCGAAAAAGATCCTTCTGGACAACCGCCAGAAACTTGATGAACTTTCTAATTATCTCTATGAAAAAGAGACGATCACGGGAGATGAGTTTATGGCGATCCTGAACGGAAGTGAAACAAAGGAGGCGAACGATCATGAGAAGACAGTCTGACATTGGATGGACAGAGCTGATCTTGGGAATCGTTCTGATCATTCTTGGGATTTTTATCATTAAACAGCCGGTAGGCATTATTACCTGGATCGTAGTACTGTGTGGACTGATCGCAGTTTTCAGTGGAATCGCTGATATTGTTCTGTATGTTAAAATGGAACGTTTCACTGGTTTCGGACCGATCATTTCCCTTGTGACTGGAATTCTGGGTGTCATGGCAGGTTTTATGCTGATGGTACATCCGAGTGCAGGAACCTGGGCGATCGCAATGATCCTTCCGATCTGGATCATTGCACACTGTATTTCCAGACTTTCGCATCTGCAGTATATGAAGATGCATTTTGGAAGTACTTACTACACACTTTCCCTGATCCTGAATATTCTTGGGCTGATCGTCGGGATTATGCTGGTGTTCCGGCCGATGGTCACGATTCTTTCCATGGGAGTGCTGGTTGGCGCTTATCTGATCCTTGAGGGGATTGAGTGCGTAGTGACAGCATTCAGTGGAAAAAGATATTATCGTTGATCACAAAATCTTTACAACTACTTTAAAGTAAAATTAAAGTTCCACCTGTATAGTGTACTTATCGAAACGAACACAGAAAGGTGGAACTTTTTTATGAAGAAAAAATATGTAGCAGTAATGTTAGGATTAGTATTAAGTATGTCAACAGCAAGCGTTTACGCAGCAGGAAGCTCCGCGGCGACAGCGGCAGAATCTACCGATAGTTCCTCGGACAGAAGCTGTCAGCTCAACATTAAAAGTCGGAAATCTTTCCCTTGACTGCACCACCTTTGAACTAAAATCCCCCACAGATGCGTGCAGACTGCCAAACAAGGAGTTTCAGGTCATGGAACTCCTTGCGGCAAACCCGAGTCAGGTGATCTCAACAGACCGTAACGTGAAGATCAAAGCAGCACGAGGACAGGGCTATTATCTGGAGATACAGTCATGATACGGGATTTAAGAAAAAAATTTATTCTAGTGGCAATGCTCTCGACCATGCTGGTACTCACCGCCATCATGGGCGTTGTCAATTTCAGCAATTACAGAGAAATGCTGGACCGTGCAGATGAAATGACGGCACTTCTCGAACAGAACGACGGGAAATTCCCGGAGGAGCCGTCACGGCATGAGCAGGACGACACAGAGACTCCACCGGCGAAACCAGAGAATGATGAAAAAGACAAGAGTCGTTTTTCTGTGGAGACACCATTTGAGACGCGCTATTTTACTGTGACTGTGGATGAGAACGGAGAAGTCACAGACTGTGATCTGGACAGGATCGCAGCGGTTGATGAGGAGACTGCCGAGGAATACACACAGACAGCTCAGCAAAAAAAAACAAAACCACAGGATTCCAGGGAATCTACCGCTACAGAGTGACGGAGACAGAAGACGGAGCAAAATACGTCTTTCTGCTGGTAGTGATCTTTTCCAGGATGGTATTCCGACCGGTAGAAGAGAGTATCCAGAAACAGAAACGCTTTATCACAGACGCGAGCCACGAGCTCAAGACACCACTGACGATCATCGATGCAAACACAGAGGTCATGGAAATGGAAAGCGGAGAATCACAGTATCACGGCAGAGAACAAAAATGGCAGAGGATTAACGATTACCGTTATCTTATAAAAAAGGATCAGAGACGAAAAAATACCCGATGGACAAACTGCCCGCCGGGTATTTTTTCATTTTATTAAAAGAAAGTTTGGATTACAGTATATCATCTCTGCGGATATATCCAGGATGTCCTTCCTCAGCAATGATCTCATTGCCATGGATAACCCTGGCCCATTTATCCATAACCTGATTCTCAATGTGTGCATTCTCACCAACAACAGTATGAGCAAGTACAACACTGTTCTTAACTACAGCACCAGGTTTGATCTGGCAGCCACGTCCGATTACGGAGTTCTCTACAGTTCCTTCGATGATGCAGCCGTTGGAAATAACGGAATTCTTAACATCTGCTCCCTCAAGATACTGAGTCGGGCAGGAATCGTTGGTTCTGGTGTAAATCGGCCATTCCGGATTGAACAGTCCCTCAGCAGTCTTGATATCGATCAAAGAGAGGTTTGCATTGTAATAACTGTTAAAGTCAGTGATAGATGCAAAGTATCCTCTGTGTGCAATACCACGGGTATCCAGATCTCCAAGAGAAGCTGCTACGATCTGCGGCAGAGTGTACATGGAAGAGATCTTTTTGGCTTTTTTGATGAGGTCAATGAAAAGCTCTTTGTTCATGATATAGGTATCCATGAAGATATTGCGTTTCTGAGCACTTCCGCGGTTCTTTTCGATGGATTCGACACCTTTCTGCTTGTTCAGGTTCAGAATATCGCAGTTCAGGAAAGATTCTCTTGCGTTATCAACGGAATGATACAGAAGAGAAATGTCTGCACCGGAATCAATATGTGCCTGAAGAAATTCACTGTAGTTTGCAGCGTATACCATGTAAGCAGGAGCGATGATCACATATGGTTCATGCATACGCTCGATGAATTCAAGGTTTTCAGCGAAAGCTGCGATATTTGTATTGTATACATCGTTCTCTGAGCTGTTCTGGGAGAACAGAAGCTGGAGTTTACCACGCTTGGAGTTGATGTTGTAATGACGGCCGGTTCCGAGGTGCTCTACCAGAGAACGCGGTTTGTTCTTTACATATACTTGAATGCGGTCGATGCCGCTGTTGCTCATATTTGAAATAGGAAAGTCGATGACACGATATCTTCCAAGGAAGGAGAAAGCACCGATCGGACGATACTGCTGAAGTCCTCCTACATTAATATGGGATCCGGAAGATGTGACAATTCCAAATGCTCTTGCCATATTATTCTACCCCCTTTACACGTTTGGACACGAGTTCGATATTTTCACTGTCTGCGCTGCCGACAACAGCATCCTGACCGATCTTGACATTATCGGCAACAAGAGCACGCCGTACAACTGCGCCTGCAGCTACTTCTACGCCTGGCATCAGTACACTGTCGATGATCTTGGCACCTTCGCCGACCTTACATCCGGTGAACAGTACAGAATGATTTACTTCACCCTCTACAACACAGCCCTGGGTAATGAAGGCCTTATTTACTTTGGCGTTTGGTCCTATGTACTGAGGAAGAGCGGATGTGTCTTCTGTGTAGATCTTCCATGCCGGATCGTTCAGATTCAGTTCGTTGCGGGAATCGATAAGATCCATGTTTGCTTCCCAGAGAGAATCGATGGTTCCTACGTCCTTCCAGTAGCCTTTGAATTTGTAAGCTGCAAGTGTCTTCTTATCATTCAGGAGACATGGAATAACGTCCTTACCAAAGTCATGGTGAGAATCAGGATTCTTCATATCTGCAAGAAGGATCTTGCGAAGCAGTTTCCAGTTAAAGATATAGATACCCATAGATGCAAGATTGCTCTTCGGGTGTTCAGGTTTTTCTTCGAATTCAACGATACGTCCGTCACCGTCTGTGTTCATGATACCGAAACGGCTTGCTTCCTTCATCGGTACTTCGATAACAGCGATGGTAGCGTCTGCATTCATTTCCTTGTGGTAATCCAGCATCTTGTCATAATCCATCTTGTAGATATGGTCGCCGGAGAGAACCAGAAGATATTCTGGTGAGTATTTGTCAATAAAGTCGATATTCTGAGAAATAGCGTCAGCAGTACCTCTGTATACATCCAGATCAGCATCGGCTTTTTCACGAGGCGGGAGAACGAAAACTCCGCTTTCTCTTGCATCAAGACCCCAACGACCGCCTGCTGCTACATAACTGTTCAGAAGGACAGATTCATACTGGGTAAGAACACCCACGATGTCGACACCGCTGTTAGCGCAGTTGCTTAACGGGAAATCAACGATGCGGTATTTACCGCCATATGAAACTGCCGGTTTGGCAACTTTGTTGGTAAGTTCATGGAGACGACTGCCACGGCCGCCAGCCAGGATCATCGCTAACATGTTGTTTTGTTTCATAGTGAACCCTCACTTTCCTTTAATAATGCTTGTATATCTCCTATTATACAATTTTTACAAAAACATTTCTACATTTTTGAGCAAAAAAGTCTATTTTATTGAAGAAAAAAATTGCGTGTTGTAAAGAATGCATTAAAAAAAATGAAAAAAAAGGAAAAATAAGTAAAAACAAACAAAAATCATGTAAAATGCACTAAAATACTACAAAATACTACAAAATACGAATAAAAATTGTCGGAAACATCCATAAAACCACACCCGAAAGAGCGGAAAAACGGCAAACATTTTGCAATGACTGGACGGAAAAGAAGATATACGTTATAATAGCAACGTCAGGAAAAAGAAATAATATATGATTAGAATAAGAGGTATTCTGGTGAAAAGACGAGAAGATTTTAAACGCTTTGTTGTTTTCTGTCTGGCAAGCCTTGTGGTGATCGCCCAGACAGCTGTTTTTGCGTATATCTGGTACGATTTTTACCGTGGCCTGATCTTTGAACCTTTCTGGAGAAAAGGTAACTGGGTGCTGATCGCGATCTATGCCCTGATCAATGTCCTGTTTTCCAGATTATATGGAGGACTCAAGGTCGGTTACCTGAAGCGTATCGATGTATTTTATTCGATGACGATCGCGACGATCTGTACGAATGTTATCACATATTTCCAGATAACCCTGATCAACCGCTGGTTCCTTGATCCGTGGCCAATGGTGGAGATGACGCTGGTACAGTTTGTGATCATTCTGATCTGGATCTGGCTGTCAAGATATATTTATTCCAGACTTTACCGTGCGCGTAAACTGCTGGTGATCTACGGGGACAGAGATCCGGGGGACCTGATCCACAAGATGAATTCCCGTAAGGACAAATATGACATCAGTGGCAAGGTTCACATTGATGCAGGAGAGAAAGAAATTTATCGATTGATGAAGGAATATGACGGAGTTATCATCTGGGATCTTCCTTCACAGATCAGGAACCGTTATCTGAAACACTGTTTTGCACATTCTATCCGTTGTTATCTGAGTCCGAAGATCTCGGATGTCATTCTGATGGGAAGTGAACGTATCCATCTTTTTGACACACCACTTCTGGTTGCTAAGAACATGGGACTTTCTGTGGAACAGCGTGCAGCCAAGAGACTTCTGGATATCGTAGTATCTGCGATTGGAATTGTTGTGGCATCTCCGATCATGCTGATCGCGGCATTGTGTGTCAAATTATACGACGGTGGTCCTGTATTTTATTTCCAGGAGAGACTTACTATTGGCGGCAAGCCGTTCAAGATCTGCAAATTCCGCAGTATGTGTGTGGATTCTGAGAAACATGGTGCGCGACTTGCATCCAAACATGATTCCAGGATCACACCGGTCGGTAAGGTCCTTCGTAATCTTCATCTGGACGAGCTTCCGCAGTTATTCAACGTCTTTAAGGGAGACATGTCCCTGGTAGGTCCGAGACCGGAACGTAAGACAATTATGCGTGAATATCGTAAGGAACTTCCGGAATTTTATTATCGTCTGAAAGTTAAAGCAGGACTTACCGGCTATGCACAGGTTTATGGCAAATATAATACGACACCATATGATAAACTCAAACTTGATCTCTTCTATATTGAGAACTATTCGTTTTTCCTCGATCTGAAACTTCTGTTGATGACAGTTAAGATCTTTTTCCAGAAGGAAGTTTCTGAGGGTGTAGATGATAATCAGGTAAATGCACTGAAAGATTCCGTAGAGGAAATTACAGGGGAGGATCTTCACCATGGCAGAACAGAAAACAGAGAATCAAAATGATCTCAGGAAACTTCAGCTTGTAGAACTGGACATTCTGAAAGAATTCCTGAGAATATGCAAGAAACATCATCTGCGCTATTATGCACTCGGAGGAACACTGCTGGGTGCGGTCAGACATGAAGGCTTTATCCCGTGGGATGATGATATTGATGTGGGAATGCCGAGACCGGATTTCAGACGCTTCGAGAAGATCGCGGAGAAAGAACTTCCAGAATACCTTCATTACTGCAGCTTTAAGAAAACAGAAGGTTATCATCATTATGTACCGAGGATCACAGACAGCCGTGTCAAGGTGATCGATGAATCCGCAGCTGTTGATGCGGAAAAAGAAGCATGGATCGATATTTTTCCTCTGGATGGAATGCCGGGCAACAAATATCTTCGTAAATTTCATTGCTTCCGGCTTCTGATCGCAAGAGCGAGGGTAAATTATTCCCTGTTTTCGACAAACGTCGATCTCAAGCGCAAGAGACCGCTGCATGAACAGATCCTGATCAATGCAGGCAAGATCCTTCCGGTAGAGAAGATTTTCCGTACAGACAGAGAACTGAAGCGTCTGGATCGTATGATGCAGAAATATTCCTATGACAGTTCACCATATCTGGTAAATTTTATGGGGATCCACAAGCTCAAGGAAATGTTCCACAGGAAGCACTACGGTAAAGGTGCAGATTATCCGTTTGAGGATATTTCGCTGAGAGGACCGAAGGATTATGATTTTGTTCTCCGCCAGATGTACGGAGAGTACTGGAATCCGCCGTCCGCTCAGGAGATGAACCATCATAATACCAGAATTAAGGAGTGATCGTATGGGAACAGATTCAGAGATGACATATTCTGTTCTGATGGCGGTATATGGAAAAGAAAATCCGGAGTTTTTGCGGCAGAGCATTGAGAGCATGCTGAATCAGACTTTGCCTTTTTCAGATTTTGTACTTGTCTGTGACGGACCTTTGTCCCATGAACTGAATGAGGTAATCACATGGGCGCAGAAACAGATGGGAGAAAAGCTTCAGCTTATTCGCCTCAAGGAGAATAAAGGGCTGGGGAATGCCTTACATGTAGGCGTTCCAAGATGCCGCTGTTCTGTGATCGCCAGAATGGACAGTGACGACATCAGCAGACCAGATCGATGCGAGAGACAGTTCCGCATCATAGAACGTGATGGATATGATCTGGTGAGTGGTACTTTGCAGGAATTTTCCCGGAAACCGGGCGATATGGATCGCCTGAGAGTGCTGCCGAGGACTTCAGAGGAAATCCTGCAGTATGCCAAGAAGAGAAATCCTTTTAATCATCCATGTATGATGTTCCGCAGGGAGGCTGTTCTTCATGCGGGAAATTATCAGGACTTCCCGGGATTTGAGGATTATTATCTGTGGGTGCGTATGTTGCGTAAAGGGTGCAAGGGATATAATGTTCAGGAAGTGATTCTTGATATGCGTACCGGAAATGGAATGTATGACCGCAGAGGAGGCAGAGAGTATCTTCACTGGGTACTGCGTTTCCAGAGATATCTTTACTGTAAGAAATTTATTACCCGTAAGGAATATATTAAGAACTGTCTGGTCCGTACAACAGTCGGAATGATTCCGGGCGGAGCCAGGGAAAAGTTTTATCATCTTTTCTTAAGAAATGTCAAATAAGTTTATGCATAAAAAATGTGCTGATCACATCTGATGACCAGCACATTTTTTAGTTCTTCTCCATGAAGTCTACATATTCTTCAAGAACCGGCTTCGGCTCACCGATTCGTTTGATCTGTCCATCATGCATCCACATAACGGTATCACACAGTTCCTGAAGAGTCTCAATACTGTGGGATACGATGATAACAGTACGCTCCTTATTGGAGATCAGGCTTTTCATTTTGTTGTAACTCTTTTTCTTGAATTTCTGGTCACCGACACTTAAGACCTCATCGATCAGCATAATGTCTGTTTCCAGAATAGCGGTGATAGAGAATGCCAGCTTGGAGTACATACCACTTGAGTAGGTCCTTACAGGCATATCAATAAATTCACCAAGTTCAGCAAACTCAACAATTTCAGCTTCCTTTGCACGAACTTCCTCCTCGGAGAAGCCAAGGAGCATACCGGAAAGAATGATATTCTCTCTTCCGGTCATTTCACGCTGGAAACCAACACCAATGGACAGAAGGGAAATGGAATGTCCCTTCAGATCGATCGTTCCGCTGTCCGGAGAAAAGATGCCGGCCAGAGCGTTCAATGTGGTGGACTTACCACATCCGTTCTTACCAATGATTCCAAGGATCTCACCTTCACGAACATAGAAGGAGATTCCCTTTACAGCTACAAAACGGTCAGCCTTCTGACGGTGGAACTGTAACAGGTTCTTTTTGATAGAAGTTTTCTTGAGATTCTGGTAGCTGATGACCAGATCAGTAACTTCAATAGCATGTTTCTCTTCCATATTATATCACCTTTACATAACTGTTTTCATTTTTGTAGATCTTACGTACACCTAAGATACTGATGATAACTCCGACAACAAACCACATAAGAAGAAGTTTCCTGTGAGGTGTTTTGCCGTAGATCAGGCAGTCACGGGAGGCAGTCAACAAAAACGCAATAGGGTTTCCCTTTCCGATATAATCGTTGTAAGGTGCCGGGAGCCTGTCCATGATATTCCAGAATACACCGGTCAGATAAAACAGGAAACGCAGCACAATGTTCAGCACATTGGAAAGATCCTCTACAAATACTCCGTAATGAAGGAGAAAACAGGAAAATCCAAATACAATAACAATCAGAGTCATCAGAATAGGAATGAAATACAGAACATTCCAGGTTACAGGAACTCTGAATACAAGCATCATGGCGAGAATAATAAGAAGGGAAATACACATCTTAAATCCGTTAACGCCCATCTTGACAAAAAGAAGGATGAATTTCGGTATATATACTTTGGATACGATCGGCTTATTGGCCTTGATTACCTTGACACTCTGCAAAAGAGATTTATTAAAAAAGTCCCACAGAGTGATACCAATAAAGACGAAAATTGCAAAGTACTGCTGATTGGACTTGAAAACATATCCGAACATGAATACATAGATCAGCATAAAACAAAGAGGATCCAGTACCCACCACAGCCAGTTCAGATAGGAATTGGCTATTTCGGATTTTAACTGAGCCTTGGAAGAATAGATTGCGTACTTCCAGTACTTCTTCAAGTCATCCTTGAATCGATTAAACATAAAATCCGCTCCTATATTTATTTTTGATAAAATTATAGACCCCCAGAAAACTGAGGGCATTCGACTTTTTTATCATACACTACAGAGGGAACGTTGACAAGAGAAAACTTATTTTTATAAGAAATACTTCTATAAAAAAAAGCAAAACACTTGACTTCATGTATAAGGTGTGATAAACTAGACGGGCGACATGGAAGTTAGGTCTTTTTTTTATGCAAAAAATAAAAGAAAGACTCACGCAAATGAAAACACTGGAGGTGGAAGTTGTGCGCGTTAAGATTACATTGGCATGTACGGAGTGCAAGCAGCGTAACTACAATATGACCAAGGAGAAAAAGAATCATCCTGAGCGTCTTGAAACAAAGAAATATTGTAAGTTCTGCCGTACCCATACTCTGCACAAGGAAACAAAGTAATCACAAAGAATTAAGGTGACTGTTCACTTCGTGAGCAGTAACGAATTGTGAGGTTAGACTATGCAAGAGAAAGAAAAATCTGCTGGCACTGGTCAGAAGAAAAAATGGTTTCAGGGACTTCAATCGGAATTCAAAAAGATTGTCTGGGTTGACAGACCTACACTGGTTAAACAGACCATTGCGGTTGTTGTCATTACAGTAGTACTTGCTGTGATCATCAGTATTATGGATTCTGCAATCCTGGAAGGTGTAAATCTTTTAATGAAATAAGGATAACGGTGATTGTATGTCAGAAGCAAAATGGTATGTTGTTCATACCTATTCAGGGTATGAAAACAAAGTAAAAGCTAACATTGAAAAAACAATCGAAAACAGACACCTGGAAGACCAGATTCTGGAAGTTCGCGTTCCGCTGCAGGATGTAGTAGAGATGCGAAACGGTGCTGCAAAGCAGGTCCAGAAAAAAATGTTTCCGGGCTATGTGCTTCTCAACATGGTCATGAATGATGATACCTGGTATGTTGTTCGTAACACCAGAGGCGTTACCGGATTCGTAGGACCGGGATCCAAACCGGTTCCTCTTACAGAAGAAGAAATGCTTCCGTTAGGAATCAAGAAAGAAGACATTCAGGTAGATTTTGCAGAGGGTGACATGGTTGTCGTAACAGGCGGAGCCTGGAAGGACACCGCAGGCGTTATTTCTGCGCTCAGCACTCAGAAGCAGACGGTTACTATCAATGTTGAATTGTTTGGCCGCGAAACGCCGGTAGAAATAAGTTTCGCAGATATTAAGAAAGCGTAAACACATTCAAGTGGGAGGGAACAACCCCCGCCAATACCACATAGGAGGTGCCGAAAAATGGCAAAAAAAGTAACAGGCTATATTAAATTACAGATTCCTGCTGGTAAAGCAACTCCAGCACCACCGGTTGGTCCGGCTCTTGGACAGCACGGTGTAAACATTGTACAGTTCACAAAAGAGTTTAATGCAAGAACAGCAGATCAGGGAGATCTTATCATTCCTGTAGTTATCACTGTTTATGCAGACAGAAGTTTCAGCTTCATAACCAAAACTCCGCCGGCAGCAGTTCTTCTTAAGAAGGCAGCTAACATCAAATCCGGTTCCGGCGTACCGAACAAAACAAAAGTTGCAAAAGTAACAAAAGCTCAGGTTCAGGAAATCGCCGAACTGAAGATGAAAGACCTGAATGCAGCATCCCTTGAAGCAGCTATGAGCATGATCGCTGGTACTGCAAGAAGCATGGGAATCGAAGTCGTAGACTGAGAAATTACAAATTGAAGTGAGTGGGAGGGAAATTCCCGCAATTACCACAGGAGGTTATAGAAATGAAACGAGGAAAGAAATACGTGGAAGCTGCTAAAGCAGTAGACCGCGCAACATTATATGATACCGCTGAAGCTATCAGCCTTGTAAAGAAATCAGCAGTTGCTAAATTTGACGAAACTATCGAAGTTCACATCCGTACAGGCTGCGATGGACGTCATGCAGACCAGCAGATTCGTGGTGCAGTAGTTCTGCCTCATGGAACTGGTAAAAAAGTTCGTGTTCTCGTATTTGCAAAAGACGCAAAAGCAGAAGAAGCAAAAGCAGCTGGAGCAGATTACGTAGGAGCAGAAGATCTCATCCCGAGAATTCAGAACGAAGGATGGCTTGATTTCGACGTTGTTGTTGCTACACCAGACATGATGGGTGTTGTAGGACGTCTTGGTCGTGTACTCGGACCAAAAGGTCTCATGCCGAACCCGAAAGCTGGAACAGTAACTATGGACGTTACAAAAGCAATCAATGATATTAAAGCAGGTAAGATTGAATACCGTCTTGACAAAACCAATATCATCCATGTTCCGATCGGTAAAGCTTCCTTTACTGAGGAGCAGTTAAGCGACAACTTCCAGACGCTCATGGAGGCAATTGTAAAGGCTAGACCAAGCACCCTGAAAGGACAGTACTTAAGAAGCGTTGTCCTTACCCCAACCATGGGACCAGGAGTCAAAGTCAACCCAGTTAAATTTGCCTAAAATAAATAAGAGAGACATCCCGCGCGCAAGCAGGGATGTCTTTTTTTTAATATGATTTTCCCAATCCCCAGGGCGGCGCCCCAGGCACGCCCGTCCCCATACCAAAACCGCGTGGCTAAGAAGGGGGTTCTTAGGGGGAGCTTCGGCCTTCGCAGACTTCGAGATGCTCCCTCTAAGGGTTTTAATGTTTCCAAACACAAAAAAATTCAAAATTACACCATTTTATGCTAAAATGATAAAATAAAACCCAAAACCTACAATTCGGAAACGAGGGAGTCAGTTTGACAAAGAAAAAAAGAAAAAATTCCTTACAAAGTAAAATCATCATCCTAATAGCAGAAATCCTGGTAGTAGTTTCACTCCTTCTGGTATTTTCCCAGAACTTCGGCTTCGGCACCCAGATCACCATCTGGATAAACCAACTAACAAAACCATCAGTCCAGGAGCTGGACATCACCGGCATCAACAGCTCCTACGCAGTTCTCATGCAGGCAGGCACCGGCAAAGTCATCGGCGACATAAACGGCGATACCCAAATGTATCCCGCCTCCATGACCAAAATCATGACCACAATCGTAGCAATAGAGAATCTGAGCGATCTGGATCAGCAGATCACCCTAACCAACGATATGGTAGCCGACCTCTACGCCCAGGACGCAACCCAGGCAGGTTTCCAGCCCGGTGAAACCGCCCCCGCAATAGACTATCTCTACGGCGTCATGCTCCCCTCCGGAGCAGAGTGCTGCCGCGCCCTCGCCGTCACGATCGCCGGCTCTGAAGATGCCTTCGTAGACCTGATGAACCAGAAAGCCGAAAAACTCGGCTTAGACAATACCCATTTCTGCAACACAACAGGTCTCCACGCAGATAACCATTACAGCACCGCAAAGGACATCGCAACCCTTCTGCACTACGCTCTCAAGAATGACACCTTTCGTGAGATCATAGAAAGCCCCTATCATTCCACACAGGCAACCAACGTGCACCCGGATGGTTTCACTTTTTACAGCACCATGTTCAAGAACTTATCCGACACAACAGTCATCGATGGGCAGATCCTGGGCGGCAAAACAGGATTCACCAGTGAAGCAGGCTGCTGTCTTGCAAGCTTTGCAGAAATTGACGACATAGAATACATACTGGTAACTGCCGGTGCATATCAGGCAGGAACCCCGCATATTGATGATGCAGTAAAACTATACAATCGCCTGGGAGAAGCCTCCTCGGTATTGTATGGAAAATAAATTTTTAAGGGAGGTCATGTTTAACATGAAAAAAATGAAAAAGATACTGGCATTCTGTCTCTGCGCGATGCTCATGACGACAGTACCGACATTTACAGAAACAGCCAGTGCAGCAACCACATCAACAAAAAAGACAACATCCACAACAACAAAGAAAAAGACCACGATCAAAGGCTGGTACAAACTCAAAACCGGTGGAATGAGATATTTCAAAAACGGCAAATACATTACAGGCTGTCATAAGATCGGCAAATATGTTTATCTTTTTAATAAAAACGGATTTAAAGCACAGAAAAACACAACCTACAAGGGTGTACAGTACTTTATTGACGACTACGCACATGTAACAGGCTGGAGGAAAGGTTCCACTTTTTATTACAACAACGGAAAGGCAATGTCAGCAAACAAAGCCCTGGATTTCAGAGCATATCAGAATGCAAGAAATGTAATAAATCAGGTTACCAACAGCAGAATGTCCAAAAGCCAGAAACTGGAAGCATGTTTCCGCTGGGTTATGAGCAAATATTATTTTACATGGAGACGTTTCGATCAGGGTGGTCCGGTATGGTACGCAGTACAGGCAAACGATCATTTTGAACGCGGCTGTGGTGACTGTATCGCAGATGCATCCGCTTTCGCATACCTTGCAAAAGCCCTCGGATACAAAAATGTTTATATCTGTGCAGATGGTGTAAGAAGCGACGACAACTCTCATGCATGGACAGAGATCAATGGACGTGTATACGATCCACTTTTTGCAGAAGCCAAGAGCTACAGCAGAAACTATAATGTAAGTTATGGTGTTTACACCTTATCTCCGGTTACAAAGAAAAAACTTTCCTGAGAAAATCTAAAAAACTGGTTCAGAAATGGACCGGTTTTTTTAGTGAAAATTAATATTTTAAACGTAGTTTTATTGAGAAAAAGATGCTATAATAAGGCGATTATAAATAAAAGGGATGACACACATATGGAACCAGTCAGATTGCTGGAGGCTTTGGCCGTAGCAGAGAAACTGAAAGATGCGACAAGACACTGTTACACATCAGGCGGCAGGAGAGAAAGTGTCGCAGAGCATTCATGGAGAATCACATTGATGGCATATTTTGTCAGCGATGAATTCCCGGAAGCTGATATAGAGAAACTAATGAAAATGTGTCTGATTCATGATCTTGGAGAAGCTTTTACAGGTGATATTCCTACATTCGAAAAGACAGAATCAGATGAGGAGAAAGAAGCACAACGACTGAAGGAATGGGTCAGACAGCTTCCGAAGCCATTTGCAGAGGAAATGCAGGCACTCTACCAGGAGATGGAGGAACGTCAGACACTGGAAGCCAGAATTTATAAGGCACTGGACAATCTGGAGGCATTGATCCAGCATAATGAATCCGATATTTCTACATGGATTCCGCTTGAGTATGACCTGCAGATGACCTATGGTAATGACAAAGTTCAGTTTTCAGAATATCTGACAAAACTTCGTAATGAAGTACGAAATGACAGCAGGAAAAAGATCGCAGAGTGCAGAGCTAAATCAGAAAGAGGAGAGAGCTAAATCGGCTCTGCATAAAGCAGGTCAGGTGGTGCTGGAAGGTCATATCAAGCACTGCGTCCGGGAGGGAATTGAACATGGAGATCCGGACAAAACAATTGAGAACTTTACAAAGGCAGTAGAACATTTTGCAAATATGAAATAGAAAGGTGTATTATGAAAAAAATAAAAGAGCTGCTGACAGTAGCTATATGTGCACTTCTGGTAATATCTCCGGTTATGACAGAAACAGTAAGTGCAGCAGGAATGAAAGAAAGTGTAGCAGATTTCACATCCGGAATGCGGAGTGGATGGGTTACTACAGCTAATGGACGAAAGTACCAGAGAAATGGAAAGTTTGTCAAAGGGTGTCAGAAAGTAGGCATGAATTATTATTTTTTCAATGCCAATGGTGTGTTGCAGCGAAAAAATGTGACTGGTGCAGGAAAAACATATTACATTGAGAACAATGGACATGTCCAGGGAATCAAAAAAGGATCCCGGTATCTGTCACCATCTGGTAAAAAGCTCAACAGAGAGCAGTTAAATGATCTGAAGGCTTATCAGAATGCGCGAAGGATTGTAAACGGAGTTACAACCAGTGGCATGAGCAAAACACAGAAGCTTAAGGTCTGTTACAGATGGATGAAGTGCAATGGACTGGGAGCCTGGAGAACACTCAGTGAAGGTGGAGATGCCTGGTGTGCGATAAATGCCAACGATCTTTTTGAGCGCAGGTCAGGCAACTGTATTTCATACGCATGTGCAATGGCATATATAGCGAAAGTAATTGGCTACAGAAACGTATATGTCTGTTCCAGAGCCTCAAGAAAAGACAATTTACATACATGGACAGAAATCAATGGTCGGGTATATGATTCTTACTTCGGAAAAAGAAGAGGAATGAACAGCTACTGTGGAATCAAATATAGTCAATATGATTATAAAGCTGCTTTCCGCAAAAAAATCGCATAAACATAAAATAAAAGCTATGGTGCGCCCAGGCTTTTATTTTTTTGTCGATTTTATGGAAAATAGAAATGATCATTCTGTGCGGAATCCCGATCATTCTGGAAGCAGTCATCGGACTTGTCACAGAGTTTGATATCAAGGCAGACGTACTTGTTTCGCTGGCCCTGATCGCATCCGTACTCATCAGAGAAGATTTTGCAGCCGGTGAAGTTGCCTTTATCATGCAGCTTGGAGGACTTCTGGAAGAACTGACTGTTGCTAAGGCAAGGGCAGGTATTGAGAAACTGGTACATCTGACACCACAGACAGCCAGAGTGCTCACAGAAGCAGGAGAGAAAACTATCCCGGAAGAGCAGGTGAAGGTGGGGGATATCCTCCAGGTGCTTCCGGGAGAGACGGTTCCTGTTAATGGTGTGATCACATCGGGACAGACTTCTGTAAACCAGGCGACCCTGACCTGGCTGATCTCCGGAGAGATCATTCGTGCGGTAACGATCCTTGTCGTTTTTTGTCCATGTGCACTGGTCCTGGCGACACCGACCACGATCATGGCGGCAATTGGAAATGCCACAAAGCATGGTTTTCTTGTAAGAGAGGGAGATGCACTGGAGCGTCTGGCCTCTGTTAAGAAGATCACATTTGACAAGACAGGAACTCTGACCTATGGAACTCCAAAGGTAATTGCGGTCAGAAGCATTCTTCCAGAATGGAAGGAAGAAGATATTTACGGATACTGTGCAGCGGCAGAGCAGTTGTCTGAACATCCGCTTGGAAAAGCAGTCGTAAACTGTTACAGACAGGAAATGAAGAGAGAACTGTTATCCACCGGACAGTTTGAGATGATCCCTGGACGCGGCGTTTCGTGTGAAGTGGATACACACACAATTTTGGCGGGAAATGTGGATATGCTTCGTGAAAATCGGATCAATTTCCCGGCAGATGTGGAAAAACAGGCAGAAGAATTTCTGAATCAGGGATGTACGATGATTTATTGAATAACTGCGCGCCGCATTC
>NZ_JBBMEI010000011.1:0-74383 GCF_040096655.1 Blautia intestinihominis
CCCGTTAATTCACGGAGAAGATGGGCACAGCAGACTGCATGCTGAATATCCGGATAATTCCAGTAGGAAGCCCAGCAGTCGTGCATGGCAATCCCTTTGAATTCCGGGAGAACACCGCATTGTTCCATACCTGCATTTCCACGTTTGGGACTGATATCAAGATAGGTGTATTCACAATTTGAGGCATCATGAACCCACCAGAGTTTTTTATCCACTCTGGTTCCTGTTTCATCGAAATGTCCAAGTGCGGAACCAATCATTTTATCCTTGATCTTACCTACTGTTTCACTCAGACTGTCAGCGCATCTTTTTACCATGCTGCTGATCGTTCCTGTTGCAATTGGAATGTTAAATACTCCGGAAAGAATCTCATGGGTGCGTTTGATGCTGACTGCACCTACGATATTTTATTTTCTCTGTTTTGCCGAAAAATCAAGATGTACTTAACGGGGTACTGAATAGTTACGTCAATAGAATTAAAAAATCCCTGACGAAATAACTACATCAATGGTTTGCTCTCACAAGCAATTTTGAGAAACAAATATACTTTAATTGCCTCTATCTGAGCGTCTCGCATCTGCCCTGTTTTTTTTATATATTCAATCAAATTTTTAACAGTACACTGATCCGATTCATACCATTGAGTGCACTTATTTTCTATCATTTTATAAAACATGAATTCACTCCTGCTTCTTTAATAAACAATTCTAAAATACTCCAAATACGCCTTATACCTGTCCTGTACAGTCAAGCAAATGTCTGTCAGATAACCTTTTTCATTGTTCCATTCTTTTAAGCCTTGATAATAGAACAATTTCAGGTTATCTTCAATAATGAACGGAACAATATTGTATTTCAGGCATTCTTTGAACATAATTAATCGTCCTATACGACCATTTCCATCCTGGAAAGGATGAATCCGTTCAAATCTTACATGAAAACCCAGAATATCCTCGAAAGTCTTCTCCTCTTTACTGTTGTATTCTGCCAGCAATGCTTTCATTTTGTCAGCAACCTCTTCTGGTAAAGCAGTTTCCATGCCACCTATTTCATTCGGCAGTCTTTTATAATCGCCTACAGCAAACCATTCTTTTCTGGAATCGCTGGTGCTGTTTTTCAAAATAAAGTGTAGTTCCTTGATAAATTTTTCTGTCAGTGTTGCTTTTGCATGGTCAATGATCAGATCGATGCAGCGAAAATGATTTGCAGTTTCAATTATATCATCTACGTTGAGAACTTCTTTTTCAACACCAATAGTGTTCGTTTCGAATATACAGCGAGTCTGAGTATGGGTCAGATGACTTCCTTCGATGTGGTTAGAATTATATGTCAGATCAATCTGTGTTTTATGGTAAATACCACCAGAGTATTTGCTGACTTTCTGCTCCTGCAGGATATCTAACAAAATGATTGGTTTTTCTTTTTTCTTGTTAGATCGCTCTGGTTTTTCTGCATTTTCGGGGATATTCCAGGTCTTACCGGTAAGAAATGCGCCTGGTACACGTCCATGAGCACAATAGTTTCTTACGCTGCGTTCAGAGATATTCCACTTTTTTGCAGTCTCAGCAACTGAAAGATATGACATTGCTATCCTCCCATAAAATCAAAATTTTCCTTAATCATATTATATGATACCACATTATCGGCAACAAACCCATGAATATTCAAATTTATTCATTCTATTTTGCCGTTATAGGAAACAACTATTTGCCAGTTATGTCTCTGTAATTTGTCATATTTTCTCTTATTATTTATGTTGATATTATGACAAATTCATAATATAATAATACAAACGACAATAATAAGAGGGAGGAACATAAACATGGCAAACATCATCGGAAATAATATTAAAATACTTAGAGATAATATGGGATTTAGCCAGTCTACTATTGCCCGTTTCCTCAATGTGGATCAAAGCTTGATTTCAAAAGTCGAAAAAGGCGAAAGAAGTTTATCGACCGATATGTTGGAGAAACTTGCATGTCTGTTCGGTATCTCAATTGATGCTATCGAAAGCAACACTATTGAAACATCAAGCCTTTCATTTGCATTCAGGGCAAGCGATTTGTCTGCTGAAGATCTGGAAGCAATCAGTGCTATTAACCGTATTGCACTTAACTCCGAGTATATGGCAGAATTATTGAAAGGATAACGCTTATGATTGATTATGCAGATTTAATGACAAAAGCCGAACGTTTAAGAAAGCAATTTGGAGAGGACAATAACTCTCCGATCGATATTTTCTCATTAGCACAAGGAATCGAAACATTAACCATTGTCTATTATCCTCTGGGTAATAAGATCAGTGGAATGTGTATCAAAGGGACTGAGGAAAGATGCACCATAGCATTAAATTCATCAATGACATTAGGACGGCAGCGTTTCTCACTTGCTCACGAATTTTACCATTTGTTTTATGATAATAATATGAAATCTGTTTGTGCCAAGTCAATCGGTACAGGCAATGAAACAGAAAAAATGGCCGATGCTTTTGCTGCATATTTTTTAATGCCTCGTGCAGCATTAGCTGACAAAGCAGATAAACTTATTTCAAAGCACGGAGGCAAAATTACCCTTCAGGATATTATCCGCATTGAGCAGTATTTCGGAGTCAGCCATCAGACCGCCGTGTATCAGTTAAATAATTGTGGCTATATAAACCGAGAGGAACTTGATGCTTTGTTAAATATCAGTGTCAGACGACAGGCAGAGGCAATGGGCTATAGTTCTGATTTGTATCGTCCATTACCTGAAGAAAAACAATATCGCACCTATGGTCATTATATTAACCAGGCTGACCAGTTATTAAATCGTGATATTGTTTCATATGGAAAATATGAAGAATTATTGCTCACTGCTTTCAGAGATGATCTCGTATATGGCACCGAGGAAGGTGGTGAATTGATTGACTGAGCCACTTTTCTTTGATACAGATTGCATTTCTGCATTTCTTTGGGTAAATAATGAAAGCATTCTTTCCAAGCTGTTTCCTGGAAGAATTGTTATTCCCAAAGAAGTATATGATGAGTTGTCTCATCCTGGTGTAAATCGTGTTAAAGGATTAAAGGCGCAAGTCGATTTAATGCTCCAGGCAGGGAATGCAACAATCGAGTCCATTATGGTGGGTACTGATACATATGAACTTTACCGAAAGCTTACAAGTCATCCAGACCCCGGACACAAAATCATCGGTCGCGGAGAAGCTGCTTCCATTTCACTTGCAAAAGAGAAACAAGGCATACTTGCCAGCAATAATTTGAGAGATATATCTGCTTATGTTACAGAATATGGTCTTTCTCATCTTACAACAGGCGACATTATGAAAATGGCATTTGATGCAGGGTACATCAACGAAGCACAGGGAAATACTATCTGGGCTAATATGCTTGCCAGAAAAAGGAAACTTGGATATAGATCATTTTCAGATTATCTTGCGAAGCATCAGTCAGAAAAATCATAGCAATGCTAACATAACATATAATAAAGGAGTCGAAATCCCTCTCTATGGAAATCGGCTCCTTCTTCATTGTCTGCCATCATTAGTACAGCGTATCCACATCCACAAGCTCCTTCGCATCTTCGATCTCAAGATATGCCACATCCTCGGGATGTCTGTTTATGATCTGTTTTCCGCCTTTGTCGCCGGTGATCTCCTGTAGTTCCTGGTAATATTTCCGGGAGAAGATGCAGGGGTTTCCGGTTTTGTCGTTAAGGAGGGTGCATGCCATGCCTTTGTGTTCTGATTGAAATTTGTGCACCAGATTGACGATGGTCTCTGTGGTGAGCCAGGGCTGGTCGGATACGATAAAAAGGCAGGCGGCCGATTCTTTTGCAGCGGCTAGGCCGATCTGCATGGATGAGGAAATGCCACGTTCCGGGTGTGAATTGATCAGAACCCGGACTCCTGATTCTTGTGCTTTGGAAGCTATTTCTTCGTACTGGGTGACGACTATGATCTCGCAGTTTCCGAGTTCTGACGCTGCCTTTTGAAGCTTGTGCAATGTACGCAGATACATCGGCACTCCGCCGATTTCGTACAGCAGCTTGTTGGAGCCGAAACGGCGACTGTTTCCTGCTGCCAGCATGATGAATGTGGGCTTTTCCTGTGCCTGGCTACCTTTATTTTGCGGCTCCTGCAACTTATTCATCCACACTTCTGCTTTTTCTTCTGTCCTATCAATACAATTACAGATACTATTATAATTTTGCTTCTGTAAACTCCCCCAGACCGCATGAACTCCCTGCTCTTCCAGTTTCCCTGCGATTCTCTCTGCTGCCTCGGCTTTCCCCCGGATGTCTGCTTTATTTAACAGAACACAATACTCGCGTCCATCCACACATTTCCTTAATGCCTCCGCGGAAACAGCAATCTTCACGATATCATCCTCTGTAACCACTTCTTCCATCCCTTTTCCAAGGAAATCCGCAACTTTCTCCGGTCTGTGGCAGGTCTTCTGGATTGGCTCTCCGAGAGCATCCACACCAACAACTCCGATAACCATCTCCGCAAACTCCGGAATCACTGGTTCCCGCTCTCCCGGTACTTTGAGTGGCAGGCGTTTTGCACCATCTGCTTCAATCAGAAGTACATCTGCAAGTCCTCTCAGTTCCTCTAATTTCTCCTCGGAAAGACAGCCAATCTTCTCCGTCGCGCGGTCAAGACTGGCTGCTACCGTATAGTGATATCTCTGCAGATCCTTCCAAACTCCGTCAATATCTCCGTCCTCCACAAACGGCCGCTCCGGCTCATATGCCATGTGTGTGGTCGTTGTCACGATCACTTTTTTTCCAATAGAAACAAAGCTTTCCATCAGCCGAAAAATCAGGCTGGTCTTGCCGCCGCCGCCAACTACGGCGATCGTGGATATTTTTTCTGCATTGATCGCCAGTGCTTCCAGAAGTATCTTTTTCATCACGGCAGCACTCCGTTCGCCATCAGGACTTCCACGACACTTCCGGCGATGCAGCGGGCTTTGTCCGAGATAGTATTACAGTTTTTCTTCTGCTCTTTACGTGGATCGATGTCTGCGATCTTCATTCCCTTTGGCACTTTGTAGCCATCGCGGATGATTCCTCTGAGAACACCGGTCAGAGATGCATAGACCGGCATCTCATCGACCATCGCTATGATCTGATCTTTTTCTACAATATCTCCGATCCTGGAGCGGTTATGCATGATCCCTGCCGCCGGGGAATGGATCACTCGTTCTTTGCCGTATCCGGCAATGATGCCCGGAACTCCTGTATTTGGCGTTGCCGGCCCTTTGGAGATGATCCTTGCAAGGTCATGCCCTCTCTGCGTTTCTATGACAAAATCTACGTCCTTTCCGGCTTCAAAGCCAGGTCCCAGCGCGACAGTGAAAGGTGCCATGTCCCTCGTTGTTCCAAGATTTCTCTTTGCAAGGATCGCATCGATCAGCGCATCCGGTTTCAACTCTTTCACCGCTTCCCCGCTCTCATCGACAAGGATCGGAAGCTCTCCATTCTCCCAGACTTTCTGGCATTCACTGACCTTCGTGATCAGCCTTCCTGTCACTCCCTCAACGCAGGAAGTTCCATCGTAGACTGCCTCTCCAAAAGAAACTTCTCTTCGGATCGCGCTTGGTCTCTTACATTCCAGTACCAGTACCTGATAGCCGCATCGATATAATCGATGGATCACCCCGCTGGCAAGATCTCCTCCTCCGCGAACGATCAGTTTTGTCTTGTGTTCCATGTTACTTTTATTCCTTTCTGCTGCTTTCTGCATTTTCATGCATGACTTTATCTACCGCATTGACGATATTCTGATATCCGGTGCAGCGGCAGAGATTTCCGGACATTTTTTTGCGGATCTCATCTCTGGTGAGTTCTTTGCCCTGCTCCAGAAGGACAGTCGCAGACATGATAAATCCCGGTGTACAAAAACCGCACTGAACTGCACCTTCTTCAATAAACGCTTCCTGGATTCTTGTGATCTGCCCGTCTTTTTCCAGACCTTCGAGGGTGCGAATGTTTTTGCCCTCTGCCCAGACAGCAAGATAGATGCAGGAATCTATCGTTTCTCCGTCTATGATGACGGTACAGGCACCACATTCGCCTACTTCACAGCCTTTTTTGACGGAAGTAAGACCAAGATGATTACGCAGCATATCCAGAAGCGATTCTCTCGGGTCTACATACTCCGCAACTTCTTCTCCGTTTACAATACACTGTACGAGTACTTTCTGTCTCTTCATGCCATTTCACCTCCACTGACACTGTCGGCCGGCACACCGGCAAGTTCCACAGTCCGGATCAGTGCCCTGCGGGCGATCTCTCCGCCGATCTGCAGACGAAAAGCCTTCGAAGCTCTCCAGGAATCTCGCGGATGGATCTCATTTCGGATGCTGTCCTCAAGTTTCCGGTACAGCTCTTCTCCAAGTTTCCGTCCCTTCAGAAGTTCTTCTGTCTCCACGCAACGGTACGGTACCGGTGCAGCTACACCAAATGTGATACGTACATCCTCCAGGATCTTTGTTTCCGGGTTCACTTTGCTGACTACACTGCAGCTCAGCGTTGCGATATCCATGGCATTTCGCATGGAATATTTGATGTAATGTCCATGATACCCTTCATATTCGGTACGCGGGATCACAACATGCGTCAGCACTTCTCCCTGCTTAAGAGCCACACGTCCCGGACCAAGATAGAACTCCCTGATCGGAACCACTCTGCCGCCCTCTGCATTTGCAATATGCAGAAGTGAATTATAGGAAAAAACCGTCGGCACACTGTCGGCACTGACTGCACCGTTGCAGATATTTCCACCAATCGTTCCAATATTTCGGATCTGCGGTCCACCAACCTGGTCTACCGCCTCCCCAAGCACAGGAACACACTCCTGAATGATCGGATCTGCTGTGATATGTGAAAACACCGTTCCTACCCCTATATAAATATCCCCGGAATCTTTTTTCTCAATTCCCTTAAGTTCTTCGATGTCACGGATCGACACCAGCGAAGTGCCTGCCATCCTTCCCTCACGGATCTTGATCAGGACATCACTTCCCCCGGAAATGATCCTTGCGTCCGGATGTTCCGTAAGAAGCTCCACTGCTTCTGAAACGGTTTTTGCATTATAATAATTTTCAATATCATACATGATGTCTTCCCCCTTTCAGATCAGTCCCGCTTTTTGGAAACCATCGATCAGTCTCTGCGGTGTCAGTGGATTTTCGTTAAAAGCAACTCCTGTTGCATGCAGGACGGCATTTCGGATCGCCGGTGCACACGGGATCGCAGGCGGCTCACCCAGTGCCTTATTTCCATATGGTCCGATCGGATCATCAAGTTCGACAAAATCTGCCTTGAGTTCCGGTGTATCGAGCATGGTCATCAGTTTATAGTCCAGGAGATTTCCATTCAGCGGCCGTCCTGTCTTCTCATCGAGAATGAGCTGCTCACTGATACCATAGCCCATACCCATGGATATGCCTCCATGTACCTGCATCTCTGCAAGCTGCGGATTCAATAATTTGCCGCTGTCATGCACATTGATGATATGGAGGACTTTGATCTTTCCAAGCTTCATATCTACTTCGACTTCTGCAAAACAGCAGCCGGTCGCGATCGTATTTTTTTTCACCTGCTCGGAAACTTCTGCTGTCAGTACAAAAGAATTGGTGAGACTGTAATAGCTCTCCTCGGCAAGAGCTGCAAGTGAGATCGCCCGCTCTTTACCTGCCCAGATCCAGTTGTCCCGAAGTTCAAGTTCCGTGGTGTCGATCTCCGGAAGCAGTGTCTTGGCATAGGCAAGGATCTTGTCACGCAGGATCTCCGCACAATGACGGACTGCCGTTCCTGTAACGAAAGACTGTCTCGATGCATAAGCTCCCGTATCAAATGGCGAAATATCCGTATCCTGTGTGGACATGATATGTACATGTTCCATATCTGTGTGAAGTGTCTCTGCCACCATCTGCGAGAATACAGTGTCTGCACCCTGGCCGATCTCTGTCGCGCCAAGGGTAAGCTGCACGCTTCCATCCTGATTCAGGGAAAGCCTTGCTCCTGAGATCTCCAGAGAAATCGGCCATACGCCTGTTTTATAAGAAAACAGTGCCATACCGACTCCCCTTCGTACATCTTCGGTCTGGTTTGCATATTCCTTACGTTTCTCATCCCAGTGGATGTAATCTGCACCTTTTTTGAGGCATTCAAAAATACCGTTTGAGTTTGCCGCGATCGGTTTCAGATAAACGTCTGCATAGTATCCCTGAATCAGATTTTTTCTTCGGAATTCAAGTGGATCCATATGGATCGCAGCTGCCACATCATCCATGAAGCTTTCTATCGCGAAACATACCTGCGGGATCCCATAACCTCGCATCGCGCCGCCGACCGGGGTGTTGGTATAAACTGTATACGCTTCTCCCCGGATATTTGGACAGGCATACTGTAAACGCCAGGAAGTCAGACCGTTCGCCGCGATCGCGTGTCCATGGGAGGCATAAGCTCCCTGGTTGGAATAAGAATGCATATCCTTGGCAAGCAGTTTACCGTCTTTGTCCACGCCTGCTGCAAGGTCGAATTCGATCGAATGACGGGTCCTGGTGTTGCAGAAAGTTTCTTCTCTGCTGATATCCAGTTTGACTGGTCTGCCGCCAACCTGCGTGGTCAGAAAGGCATTCAGCGGTTCATAGAGAACGTCCTGCTTATTTCCGAAACCTCCGCCGATATACGGCTTGATGACACGTACATTGCCCCACGGGATTCCCAGTGCCTGGCCGATGACACGGCGGACGATATGCGGGATCTGTGTGGAAGTCACTACTACGATCCTGCCCTTTTCCATGTAAGCATAGGAAATTGGATTCTCGATATGACAGTGCTGGACGATCGGGGTCTTATACGTTCCCCGGACAACTGTCTCTGATTCTTCCATACCTTTATCGACATCTCCGATAAAATAATTGGAGCGTGCCAGAACATTGTCCTTCTTGTCGAAATGGATCGGCGGATGGCTTCCCTGCATGGATTTACGTGGATGGATCTCAACCGGATATTCCTCATATTCCACTTTGATCAGTTTCAGTGCCCTGGCTGCCGTGATCTCGTCCTCTGCGACAACTGCCGCAATATCATCACCATAATAACGGACACGTCCCGTAAGAAGATTCCGGTCTGCCACATCCTGGTGTGCCGGTTCTACTGACCATGGATGTCCCGGTGTCGGATAACAGTGCTCCGGCACATCCTTAAAAGTCACAACTTTGACAACCCCTTCCAGCGCTTCTGCTTCACTTGTGTCGATGGATGTCACGATACCATTTCCGATCGATGCATGCAACACTTTGGCGATCAGACATCTCGGCGGTATCAGATCCTCTGTAAATTTGGCTCTTCCGGTTACCTTTTCATATGCGTCTACACGCGGAACGCTTTTTCCTATCATAACCTCTCACCTGCCTGTTTTTATTGTAAACTTTGGAATACCTGCACTTATTTTCTGAAAAATTCTCTGATAAAAAGAGCCGGATCAAGTCCCAAGAAACTTCTCTGTTCCCCTCTGAACTTACGTCCGGCTCCGAACCATGCTATTTTCCACTTCAGGTATTCAGTTCTTTTTGCGTACCCATAGTGTAACATATTTTACTGCATAGTTGCAATCTTTTCTGTTGAATTTTCTGAATTTTTAGTCTATCTTTTATTACTTTCTTTATCTTACAGGTGTAAAGATACCTCGCAGGTCATGGATCACATGGCGCGGGCATTTGACGGAACACATGCCGCAGCTTAAGCAGGCATCCTCATCGATCACTGCACAGTTATCTGTTACTTTAACAGCACCTGCAGTACAGGTCTTCTCGCAGATCCCGCAGCCGATACAGCTTGCTTCGCACTGTTTCTTCGCCGCTGCACCTTTGCTCTTATTGGAGCATTTGACCACGATATAATTCGCGCATTCATGAATATGAATGATCTCCTGCGGACAGACTTTGGTACATTTTTGGCAGGCAATGCATTTGGATTCGTCGACTTCTGCTACTCCGTATTCATTGAGGGAAATCGCGCCGAATTTACATGCATCGACACAGGCTCCACAGCCGATACAGCCTTCACTGCATCCTGCTTCCCCCTTGACTGCCCTGCATCCACCATTGCAGGAAACAATGGCTGCCTTATATGGAAATTTCTTTTTGACTGCCATATCAACCCTTCCTTTCGTATGGTGTGCTCACAAGCGGGAGACTGTATCTGCGGATTCCGTCATAGCGGAAATATGCATCTGCGATCGCCGGTGCGGTAGGGATCGATGTGATCTCTCCGATACCGATCGCTCCGCAGGCTACTTTGAGTCCCGGTTTATCTACAACGATCGCTTTGATCTTTGGAACTTCATGGGAACGGAATAATCTGAGAGAACCATACTTCTGTATCGGCTTGCAGTTCTCATCGATCGGATACTGCTCCCTCAGGGCGTAACCCATGGACATGACCACACCGCCCTCGATCTGACCTTCGCAGGACAGTGGATTGACCGCTTTGCCGACATCGTGTGCGGCAACGATCTGATCCAGTTTACCGGTTTTTGGATCTACGACACACATCTGGGTCGCATATCCGTATGCAACGTGGGATACCGGGTTCGGCACATTTGCACCAAGAGGATCTGTCTTTGCCAGGTACTCTCCGTAGTATACAATCCCCTTCATATCCTTAAGTTCCTTGCCGGCTCTTCGGTCTTCCATCAGTTTCTCGCAGGCTCTTCGGCAGGCTTCACCGGTAACAAGCGTCTGTCTGGAACCGGAAGTCGTTCCGGAATCCGGTGAGATCCAGGTATTGCTTCGCTCATATACGATGTCTTCCTGTCTGATGTCTGTATTTGTCACGATCATCTGTACGAGAACCGTTCCAAGGCCCTGACCGATACAGGAAGCTCCGGAATAAATATGAAGTTTCTCATCATCCTCCACGATCAATTTCACACGTCCTGTATCCGGAATACCAACGCCAACACCGGCATTTTTCATCGCACAGCCGATTCCGACCGGTTTTCCTGCCGCCATCGCTGCGTCATAATCTTCCTTGACCGCCTCCAGAGTCTCCACAAGGCCTGTGGAATCATCTACGATCTGGCCATTCGGAAGGACTTCTCCCGGGCGGATCGCATTGCGGTAGCGGATCTCCCATGGAGTGATGCCGACTTTATCTGCCATCATATTAAGCAGGGTCTCTGTCGCAAAACAGGTCTGCGTTACACCAAATCCACGGAAAGCTCCTGCCGGCGGATTGTTTGTATAGTAAGCAGTTCCCTCGATCTCAAAGTTTTCGTAATGGTACGGACCTGCTGCATGGGTGCAGGCACGTTCCAGGACAGGGCCGCCAAGGGAGGCAAAAGCACCTGTATCCGAAGTGACGCTTGCTTTTACGCCCATGATATTACCATCTTCATCACAACCCATCGTCATATCCATATAGAACGGATGACGCTTCGGATGGACAAGGAGAGACTCTGCTCTGGTAAATTTGACTTTGACCGGTTTCTTTGTCACATAAGTAAGGAGAGCTGCAAGATGCTGTACTGTCATATCCTCCTTACCGCCAAAACCGCCGCCTACAAGTGCATTCTGCACCTTGACCTTATCTGTTCCAAGGAGCAGAGAACACTCATGCAGGGTCTGGTGTGCTGACTGGTCTGTGGAATAGATAAATACGTCTCCGTCCTCATCATAAAAAGCAACGGCACATTCCGGCTCAAGGAAAGCATGCTCTGTCCATGGCGTCTCGAAATGATGCGAGATCACATATTTGGAATTTCGGATCGCTTCCTCGGCATTTCCCCTGCTGATGTGTTTGTGTGCACAGATATTGTTTTCTTCCTCGTCAAAAACCTTCGGTGCATCCGGCGCTGCTGCTTCCTCAATCGTATGTACATGAGGAAGCGCCTCATACTCTACCTTGATAAGTTTGATCGCTTTTTCTGCGGTTTCACGGTCTTTTGCCGCTACGAGTGCGATCGCATCGCCGAGATAATGTACGAGAGAGCCGACCGGGATCAGAGTGTACTGATCATGCTTCAGATGACCGATCTTGTTCTCGCCTGGGATATCCTCTGCAGTTACAACTGCTTCCACACCCGGAAGTGCTTTTGCTTTGGAAGTATCGATGGAAAGCACTCTCGCACGTGCATATTTACTTCGGAGAGCGACTCCATAAAGCATGCCATCCAGGTAAAAATCATCCGGATATTTACCGTATCCGAGGACTTTCTCCTCTACATCGATCCTTGCCACGCGATTGCCAAGTGTCCAGTTCGGGTCACCATCATCTGGAATTTCGCCTGCTTTTAATATCTTTGCTGCCAGACGGACGGCATCCATGATCTTTACGTATCCTGTGCAGCGGCAGTAGTTATTGCGCAGCGCATATCGGATCTCGTCGTCTGTAGGCTCCATATTTTCATCGAGAAGTGCTTTCGTACACATTACCATTCCAGGAATGCAGAATCCACACTGTACTGCTCCGGCCTTTCCATATGCATAGGTGTATACCTGCTGTTCCCATTCTGTCAGTCCCTCTACGGTTATGATCTCTCTTCCGTCAAGGGAATCTGTATCCGGGACACATGCTTTGCAGGTTTTTCCGTCAATGATCACTGTACAGGCTCCACATGCGCCCTCACTGCATCCGTCCTTTACGGATGTCAGGTGAAGTTCGTCACGGAGGAATCTCAAAAACTTCTGATTCTTCTCCGGCTGAACACTTTGTCCATTTACTTTAAATATTGCCATAGTGGATTCTCCTTTTCCTGTTTTATGGATATCACATCAACAGGTAAGCATAGTCATTGATTACTGTGCAGATAAGCTGTGACAGTCCTTCTGTGAGGATGCCGGACAGCTGGTCTGCTTTTACGATTTCTTCTTTGTCTCCAATACGTACTTTTACTTCTTTGCTTTCTGTATCCAGTACGGTGAAACCATTGTTTGTGCTGTCTTTCATGTCTTCTTCTGTTGCAAATAAAGTAAATTTGTCTTTATATGGTGCTCCCGCATACTGGCAGAAGGAACGGCAGTTGCCGCATTCGTTACACATATAGTCTACATGAAGGATCTGCAGAAGTTCCATCTCCGGTACTTCGATCAGGATGTTTGCACGGTTCGGACATACGTCTGCACAGTTTCCGCATACACGTTTGTGTGCTGTGAAATCTTTTTTGTCCGGAGCATCTTTCTTCTTAAGGCAGTCAAGAAGCGGGGATTTCTCTTCGTTTCTCTTTCCTGCTGCTTTCTTTGTGTTCTTCTGATAATGAGCATCAGCAAGAGCAGATTCTGCAAGTTTCTTCACTTCATCTACTTTGACTTTGCCACATTCTCCAACTTCGCACTCATCTGCTTTCTCTGCAATGCGGGTCATCCATTTGTATCCACCCGGTTTGAGAAGAACAGTTGCCACTGTGACCGGCCAAATACCGCAGCCCACAATCTGATCGATATTCTTCTGGTCAGCTCCGCCTGAAAAGGACATTGGAAGCTCGCCGTCAAAAGATTCTGCAAGACGTGCTGCCACTGTGATAGAAAGCGGGAACAGGGCTTTACCGGACATATACATCTCCTCACCCGGAAGTTCCTGGCGTTTGATATCTACCGGGAAGGTATTGGTCAGTTTCACACCGAAGGAAAGGCCTTCCTGTGCTGCTGTTTCTTTGAGGCGTTTCAGCATTGGAACAGCATCCTCATACTGTAAATCATCCTTGAAATGGAAATCTGTAAATGCCATGTAGTCATATCCCAGATCGTCCATTGCTTTACGGACAAATTCATAACCAAGAAGTGTCGGATTACATTTTACGTAAGTATTGATGTGTTTTTCTTTGAGGAGATACATAACAATATTTTCGATCTCCTGCGGAGGACATCCGTGCATGGTAGAAAGTGTGATAGAATTACAGATTTCTGACGGAATTGCCTCAATATCTTCTTTTGTCACATGCTCAAAGAGATCTGCATGATCGAGAAGCCATGTCTTACATTCCTTGAAAACTTCTGTATTGCGGGCATCTTTGAGTCCTTCGATAAAGTCGTCGATCTTCTTATCCTTAATTCCTTCCAGGTTGTAGCCGCAGGACATGTTGAACTGGAATCCGTCCGGGCTTCCAAGTCCGAATTCTTTGGAGATCACATGAAGTGCCATCCAGCCCTTGATATATTCGCCCATTGCCTGTGGAACGTAAAGTTCTGTAGACCATTCGCAGTTGTATGCCTCATCCTCTGCCACGATACATGGTTTCGGAATACATGCGGAAAGTTCCGGTCCATCCATCTTCTGTACTGTCTTTAACTCAAAAAATCTCGCACCTGCATAGTAAGCTGCCACAAGGTTCTGTGCAAGCTGTGTATGCGGACCTGCTGCCGGTCCGACAGGATTTTCAAGTTTTCTTCCAAAAATCTCTACGGTTCTGGCCGGATCAGCCACATATGCTTTCTGGATTCCAAAGACCTGTCCTGTTGCTTTGTGTTCTGCTAATATCCATTCCATTAACTGTCCAAACGGAATACTCTTCATAATATCGCTCATAATTTATTTCTCCCTGTAATTCCCAATACAAAAATAGTGATTGTCAGCATTTAGCTGTTGATATCCTCTGCAAGTTCTTTTGCAGCCTGACGGCAGTCTGCCATGACTTTGGCTTCATCACATACAAGCACTTCACGGTCTTTCATGAGGACTTTGCCGTTACAGATCGTTGTCTGCACCATGGCACCGTTTACGCCGAACAGCAGATGGCTGTTGATATTGCCCTCGTTCATAGGAGTCAGCGGATCATAATCAATAACGATCACATCTGCTGCTGTACCTTCCTTAAGTACACCGAGTTCCTTCTTAAAGTAACGGTTTGCGATCTTTGCATTTCCCTCAAACAGCATCTGTGGAACTTCGCCCCATGCGGCATTCGGGTCACAGAGATGATGTTTGTGAAGGATGTTTGCCACCTTCCAGGATTCCATCATATCATGGGTGTAGCCATCCGTTCCAAGTCCTGTCAGGATCCCCTTATGTACCAGCTCCATGGTAGGAGGGCATCCGCAGGCATTTCCCATATTGGATTCCGGATTGTGTACGACCATGGTATCTGTCTCTTTGATCAGATCCATCTCATGCTCATTGATATAGATGCAGTGTCCAAGCAGAGTCTTCGGACCTAAGATATCCCAGTCATAGAGTCTGTCTACGATACGTTTGCTGTGTTCCTTGAGACACTGGTGAAGATCATAGATCCCCTCAGCCACATGGATGTGATAGCCGACTCCGTCCGGCTTTAATTCCTGGCACAGTGCCATTGTCTCATCTGAAATTGTAAAAGATGCATGCATACCCATCATTGCTGCCAGCATATCGCTGTCGTCCTGCTTCGCATGTTTGATGAAGTTTACATTCTCCATCACGGATTCCCGGGATTTGTCCATGCCGTCTCTGTCTGAGATCTCATAGCACAGACAGGTGCGGATACCGAGATCCTTCGCAGCTTCCTCGATCGCATTCAGAGAACCTGTGATGTGACCAAAGCTTGCATGATGGTCAAATACTGTTGTCACACCGTTCTTGATCGAATCGATGTAAGTTGCATAGGCAGAAAGCTTCGTCTGCTCCAGAGTCAGATGACGGTCAATGTTCCACCACATGCCATCCAGAATATCCAGAAATCCCTGTGGGTGGTATCCATTCACGCTCAGTCCTCTGGCAAATGCACTGTAGATATGTTCATGCGCATTGATAAATGCCGGCATGATGATCCCGCCATGTGCATCGATAAATTCTGCATCAGGATATGCTTTCTTTACTTCATCAGTTACCCCCACCATCTTTATGGTGTTACCATCCATTGCAACTGCACCATTCTCAAGCAGTACACAGGATGCGTCCCTTGTGATCATTCTTCCGTTTCCAACAATCAACATAAAGATCTCCTCCTTGTCTTGTGAATTTTTTCCAACACAGGTTTGTTATCATCCACAGGATTTAGATATTTTATACTAATACTCTATCATATTCTGTATTTTATTTCAACCATAATCTGCAAAATGTTTTTGTTTGTCAAAAAAATTTTGTATTCAAAAGTAATTTCTCATTTATCCCGGATACAGAAAAAGCGGCGAAGCTTTCGCTCCGTCGCTGTCTATCTGATTCTACCATATTTTTCTTATAAAAAACAGTACTGTAATAAATTTCTGCATCGCAAACCATGTTATCGTTAAATCCGATGCCAATACCCTAACATACCAAACAGATTTGACATCGGAAAATAATGTAAACTGATAAATCGATGCTCATACCTTAATATAATCATCCTATCGGGCATCGGAAAATAAAGCAATCCGCCAAACCGATGCATACTACTCATAAAAAGAAGGATTGCCTGGAGACAGAGCATGATTACTCTTGCAATTACTTATTTGCAGTGGCAGTGACCTGAGTAAAATGTCGTTCTGCGTCATTCCAGTCCTGAAGCTCCAGCTCGACCAGATAGCCGCAGCCGTTTCCGACATGCCACTCATAAAAAGCTTTCTTCGGAAGGGCATACGCTTCCATGATATTCATGATCGTGCCCCCATGGACCACCAGTGCTGCCTCGGTAATGCCTTCATCTCTACAGGCTTTGAGCACTTCATCAAAACCTTTCAGATTCCTGTCCGCGCATTCTTCCTTACTCTCGCCTCCCGGAAACGGAAGGGTTCCGTTGCTGTCGATCCATTCCTGATAGTGAGGATTGTCTGAAAGTTCTTTATAGTTTTTGTTCTCAAATTCTCCAAAATCGCACTCTGCAAGAAGCGGCACTATCCTCTGCTCTCCCTTCGGAAACAGGATCGATGCGGTTTCCCTGCAGCGTTTCAGAGGGCTTACAAACAGAGCCTGTACGGCAGGATAAGTAAATTTCTCCAGTAATTTCCGTCCCTCCTCACAGAGAGGTTCATCTGTCACTCCAATATATCTCTGGTGGCTGTTTCCCTCCGTCATTCCATGGCGGACAAACCATAACTTAAGCATCCTTGATCACCGTCCCGATCCCGCAGGCAACTCTCGTTACCCGGTGGCTGTATGCTGCCAGTTTCGTGCAGATCCTGCCGACCGCCTCACGGTAGGCGCGGTCAAACGCATCGATCGGCACAACGCCATAACCAACTTCGTCTGATACCAGGATCAGATCCGGATTTACACGGATCAGGTCTTCGGCAAGGCTGCTGATATCGTTTCCTGCTTTCATTTCTTTTCGGATATATTCATGAAATCCCATGACACCTTCTGCATGGGAAAGGCTCTCCCAGTCTGCCTGTGCCCCGTTTATCCATGTTACATCTGGATGATCTTTTTCTGCTAGGGTGCTTTTTCCCTGAAAAGCCCCTCCAATTATCATTTCCATACTCTACACTCCTATATCGGATAAACTACCGTCAGGATTGCCAGTGCAAGTACCATCCATGCCTCACAGAGACACAGGAAATACCCCGACAGATCCCCGGTCGTTCCTCCAAAATATTTCATCGCCTTATGTTTATAAAAAAGGGAAACAAGCACAGCCGTCACAAAAGTCACTGCTCCCCATACCGGCTGGATCAGAAGCATCAAAGCCGCCAGAAGCACGAGATAAACGATCAGCGTATTTCGAACCGTGGTATCCTGTGCCTTGCGTGAAAACTCTGCCACTGTGCCGCCGGCGTTGGCTTTTGGCAGGGTGATCACACCGAGTCCGGAAAAACATCTCGATACTACATAGCCAAGTGCGATAAGTTTCATCGCTGTCCAGTCACCCGTGATCTGGCTGAATCCGCCATACAGAGCCAGGAAATACACGCATGCTGTGATCACGGCAAATGCACCCGCATGGGAATCTTTGAGGATCTCCAGACGTTTTTCACGGTCTCTCCAGGAACTTAAGGCATCTGAAGTGTCCAGAAGCCCGTCCACATGGATCCCGCCCGTCACAAGGACTGGAACCAGGATCAGCGCCATTGCCATAAAGCCTGTACCAAATCCAAAGTACTCTCCCAGCCAGCTTACTCCCAACGTGAGGAGGCCTGCTGCTGCTCCTACAAATGGAAAAAAGCACAGCATATAGCGCATGTTTTCCTCTGTCCACTCTGCCTGTGGCATGGGAATCTTGGAAAACATGGCAAATGCGATCTTAAAACTATTCCACAGACTTTTCATGGGAAGTGCCTCCTTTTGATTTCTTGTGATAGACAGGGATTCCGTAAACTACTTCCACGACCTCATCCGCAAGATGTGCAAGCTCCTGGTTGATCTTTCCCAGATATTTCTGGTAAGTTTCCGTCTCTCCCTCATAGGAAGCCGCCTCCGAAAAGATCTCATTCGTGACGATCACCAGATTCCCCGCCTGGGCAAGAAGAGACTTCACACCTTTGAGAATCTCCTGGACTGTCCGCTCATGTGCTCCGTTTTCCTGGAACATTTCATTGGCAACAAGATTCGACATGCATTCCAGAAGGACAGTACTGCCCTTTGAAACTCTTACCTGTGCAAGATCGGTGTAGCATTCAATGGTCTCAAACCCCTTGCCGCTTCGCATATTCCGATGGCGTTGCACTCTTTTTTTGCTCTCTTCATCAAAAGGGAACATCGTAGCGATATAGACTCTCTCCGCTTCGCCAAAAGATACGACCTGATCTTCCGCAAAGGCAGATTTCCCGCTTCCGCTGCCTCCTGTTACAAGAATCATCATACTCAGACAAGCTCCTCATACTGTTCTACATGAATGTCATCAAACGTGCTCATAGACTGATAAACTGCGGTTCCCATATCAAGGAACGGGAACAGGGCAACAGCACCGCTGCCTTCTCCAAGGCACATGTCACCGTGGATCACAGCTTCTTTGCCAAGAGCCTCCAGGATCAGATGGGCAGCCGGTTCCTTGGATACATGGGAAGCGATCATATAGTCACCTACGGTCGGGCAGATTCGCTGCGCGATCAGGGCTGCCACACAGGAGATAAATCCATCGATCACAACCGGAACACTAAAGGCAGCACCGCCGATAAATACGCCTGCCATGCCTGCAATGTCCAGACCACCGACTTTTGCAAGGACATCGATCGCATCCTTCGGATCCGGCTGGTGTTTGTCGATCGCTTTTTTGATCGCGGTGATCTTGCGGTTCAGACCATCGCTGGAAAGACCTGCGCCGCGTCCTGTCATCTCCTCCACCGGACGGTCAAGAAGAACAGATGCAACAGCACTACTGGTCGTAGTATTTCCGATCCCCATCTCTCCGGTAGCAAGGAGTCCATATCCTTTCGCTTTGAGTCGGGAAACCATCTCGATCCCCGCCTCGATCCCTTTCACTGCTTCTTCTCTTGTCATTGCCGGTTCTTTGACCATATTTCTGGTACCCATGGCAACTTTGAGATCTGTCGGGACTTTGGTATCTACCGCCATTCCAACATCCACCGGATAAACATCTGTTCCGCACTGACGGCACATCGTGCAGGCAGAAGTATCGCCTGTCAGGAAATTCTCTGCAACGATCGCGGTCACTTCCTGTCCTGTCTGTGTCACGCCTTCCTCTACCACACCGTTGTCTGCACACATCGCAACCAGGGCACGTTTCTTAAGGTTCATATCCGGGCTTCCTGTGATGCCCGCGATCTGAACGACCAGATCTTCCATCTTTCCAAGAGAATGCAGTGGTTTAGCGATACTGTCCCATCTCTTTCTGGAAATTTCCATTGCTTTTTCATCCAGTGGATGAATCTTCTGAAGTGTTTCTTCTAATGTCATTTCTGAAATCCCCCAATCGTATATTTAAGACCAGATTATTTTTTTCCTGTTGTAAAAACAAAAAACTTGCTGAATATGTAATTTAAAGCGAGAACGATAAACTGTGTGATGAATTTTCCCACCATGTCGTTCATTTTGCAGACTTCGACAAGGAGCCACACACCGCCGACCTCGATCACCATTGTCACAAGGCGCGCGCTGATAAATTTGCAGAACGGTCTGAAATGGTCTCTAAGTGTCTCGCATTTGTCCTGAAATACAAATCTGGAATTAACGACATAGGCGAACAGGATCGCTGTGATGATCGAGATCAGATTTGCGATATTCAGCTCCAGTCCACATTTACGGAGTACAAAAAAGCAGACCAGATTGACCAGGGTCGTGCATCCTCCAAAAAATACATATCGGATCACATCGTTCTGGTAAAAACGCAGGATCATATCTTTTAGTTTCTTCATAATCATTTGCTCCTATCTTCCATCGTGTCTGGCAGTCTCTGAAACGTCTTCTCCACCACGCATGATCCTGGAAACGATATAACGCGGACGGCGCTTGACTTCCTCATAGATCTTGGCGATATAGTATCCGATGATGCCAAGACTCAGCATGATCGCGCTGCCGATCAGAAGAAGCACGAGAAGCGTCGTTGTGTATCCTTCCACTGCATGACCTGAGAAATACTGCACCAGGGAATAAATGATCAGAAGCAGTGAACCAAGAAAACAGATTCCACCTGCCACCGTCACAAACTGAAGCGGCAATGTTGTGAACGCCACGATATTGGTAAATGCATATTTGACCAGTGACCAGGTAGACCACTTGGACTCTCCCGCTTCTCTCTCCCGTACCTCAAACTCTACAGATGTCGTCCTGAATCCCACCCAAGATGAAGTTGCACGGAAAAACATATTCCGCTCCGGCATCGCAAGGATATTATCCACCACCTGCCGGTCCATCATCTTGAAATCGGAAGCGTTCTGCATATTTATGCCTGTCACTTTGGACATGATGCCATAGAAAAAGCCTGCGCTTTCTTTGTGCAGAAAACTTTCTCTGCCACGGCTTTTCTTGACGCCCTCGATCACTTCATACCCCTGTTTCCAGAGTGCGTACATTTCTATCAGTGTTTCCGGCGGGTGCTGGAGGTCGCAGTCCATAACAGCGACCACATCTCCGGATGCCTGCGCCATTCCTGCAAAAACTGCCGCTTCTTTCCCGAAATTTCTGGAAAAACGCACACCGAGAACTGCCGGGTCTTTGTGACCCGCCTTAAGGATCTCTTCCCAGGTATTGTCGCTGGAACCGTCATTTACCAGAACCAGTTCGTAGGGAATTCCTGCTCCTTCCAGTACTTCCCGAAGAACCCTGCAGGTTTTTCCTATCATAAGTCCCTCATTATAAGCCGGAAGCACAACTGACAGCATATTTTTCATGATTTTTAAAACCTCTTTTTCTTTCTGTTTATTAACACCAACACAATGTAGCACAATACACCGATACAAGTCAAGCACAGACCGGTTCTGAGATATGGTGTACAGTATACCAGGTGGATCTCGTGATCACCTTTCGGAAGTTCCAGGGCCATATACATGGTATTTGCTTCTTTAAGTTCTGTTTCTTCTCCATCGACATACGCCGTCCAACCTTCACTGTAAGGAATGGAAAGTACCAGTGCTTTTGTGTCAGAAAGAGAGATTTTTCCATTGATCTCGTTATTGCCAATTTTTACATCGGTCAGAACTTCTTCGCCAAGTTTGCTGGTCTGGCTGTCGATCTCTGTCATTGGCTGGCAGTAGATCTTGAGGCTGTCGAAACTGTAGACTCCCGTATTTTCAAAAGTCAGAGTTATCGTGTGTCTGCCTTTTTCGCTGTATCCGGTATTGCAGAGGAAATTATGCTTGCCACTGTATGCATTGTACTTATCTGTAAAAATCTGGATCGTTTTCTTGAGGAAACGTCCTCCGATCTGGATCGAAGCTTTCTGACTCTCCTTCCAGTAACGCCAGTTGCTGTTTTCTTCCAGCAGTTTGTTCTGCTCGTAAGTTGTCATTTTGGACCATTTTTTGTCGCTGATCATTTCTCTTGGGGAAAGCCCTTCGTAATCCAGGCCTTCCGTGATCAGATATGTCTCCGCATTTTCCTCTCCTTCAAAGACCAGCTTGAGCTGTGCATTTTCCTGTGTGACCACGACTTTGCCATTCTTGAGGCGGCAGCCTTTGCCCTCTGATGTATAATAGGAAACTTCGCGGTCATTGAAATGTGTCTCTGTCTCTGGAAGGAAACTGTCATCGAGGACCACGCCCTGCAAAAGAGCCTGCTGTTTCTCTGTCACAGTCATCTTGTCATAATCTTCTCTGGATATCCAGGAATCATAGGTATAGCCAAGCGGCAATGCATCTTCATCTGCATATGCCAGATAAGTCTTGCCATTCTTTTCTGCTTCGCCGCTGAGTCTGGAATAGCCATATGGAAGATCTGATTCCTTGCCCTTTTTGACTACAAAATATTTCACTGAAGCGAGGCGGTCCAGGATCGTCCGTCCGTCAAGATTGTTATAATGCTGTTCCCACGGTGTATTCAGGTACATCTCGTCAAAGAAATTCGCGATGCTTGAGCTTGCGACACTGAAATAATAAGCAGTACTGTTCGTTCCCATCTGCATCGAAGAGTTTTCGCTGGAATTCGTATCCATCTGGTCATAACGGTAAACCGAAGGATCATCGGTACTGAGTACCGCACGGTCAACGCCTGTTTCCAGTTTCTCCAGGGCTTCTCCACTGTCGGTGAATTCCGAGAGATAATCTTTCTCATAGGAATACTGATAATGCATATTAAACAGGATGCCTGCGATCAGGAAACCTGCAACCATCACCGTAAGATTTCGCTCCCTGGTAAAGATATTTCCGAAGGAAAGCACGGTAAATGTCGAAAGTGACAAAAGGACCATCGCCATCAGATTTCGCTGTGTCCTTGCCGCCTCCGGAAGGAGCGCCAGAATACAGTAGATCAGAAGCATCACAAAAACTTTTCGCTTTTCTGTAAGCGTAAGAGCAAAAAGTTCCGGGTATATTTTTACAAAGATGTACGCGATCAGCATTCCATAAGCCCAGATCCAGCGATTGGAAACGTAGGAAAGTCCATTCAGGACATGCCCTGCATAAGGCAGCAGCAAAAACACATTCAGAAGCACAAAACCAGCCTTGAGTGCGGTGTACTTTTTCTTTTTGGAAAACAGTACGAAAACACCGGCAAGGGAAACTGCCGTATAACCGGCAACACCCCACTGGATCATGTTTTCTCCGATCAGACATCCAAGATATTTTTCGTAGTAAATTCTGTCATAAAACAGCGGTACATAGTTCTCTGCCTTGAAACGATCCGTTCCAAACACCGGAAGAATCACCGGAAGCAGGATCACCGCAGCGATCAGTACTGCGATCACGGAATATACCGCAAAAACACCAAGCCATTTCCCGATATTTTTGATGGATCTGTCCGCAAACAGATCAAAGTAGCGGAAAATCGCATAAAGTACCATAAAGATCCCCAGCATATAAAAGAAATAAAAGTTTGAAAGTCCTGCCAGGGCAACGGACCATATAAATACATATGGTTTTTGTTTCTTATAGATCTTGTCAATTCCCAGAAGAATCAGAGGCAGGTAGATCATGGGATTGGAAAAATACGGATGTTTCATCGCCGCATAGATCGTCCATCCTGCAAAGATGTAGATCATCGTTCCCATAAAGGTCGCCTGTTTTGAATTCTTATGATAAAAACTGTATCTGCTGAACGCAATGCCAGCCAGATAAATACGCAGAAAGATCAGAAACGCATAGAGGGCTTCTGTCTTTGATGCCGGGACAAACACAGATAAAAGTGTCAGCGGGTCCCCAATCACATAATAATGTAAGGTCGTCAAAATGTCCGAACCGTAGCCAATATGCATATCCCACAGAGGCAGGGACAGCTTATGTTCTATAAACAAAGTATAAAGTACCTTTCTCAGATACTTTCCATAATATGCCAGTGAGTTGAGATGCTGTGGCACACCGTCATGGCTCCAGACAAGTGATTTCCCATTTGCAAAAAATTTCAGATACAGTGCCAGGGCAACTGCAAAAAAAACTAACGTATATAACAGGTAAAAATCTATATTTCTTTTTTTATCCAGTTTTTTATTCATGCCATTCTCTCTTATACAAATCCATCCTGCATGTATCAAAAAAGCCGCGGTACATAAAGTACCGCGGCCAATGATTCTGAATTATTCTTCTTCGCCGTACATAGCTACGAGTTTATTCAGATATGCATATCTAGCTTTTGCTTCAGATTCGTTCTTAGCAAACAGTCTAGCTGCTTTTTCAGGATTCTGACGCTGTAAGGAGTTGTAACGAACCTCGCCATTCAGGAAGTCCATGTAGTTCTCCATATCCGGTGTCTTGGAATCCAGAGCAAACTTCTTGTCTGCTGCCGGGTTGAAGCGGAAGTTGTGCCAGTATCCGCACTTAACTGCCAGTTCTTCTTCTGTCTGAGCTTTTGCCATACCTTTCTTGATACCATGGTTGATACATGGAGCGTATGCAATGATCAGAGACGGTCCCGGATAAGCTTCTGCTTCAGCGATTGCTTTAACAGTCTGGTTGAAGTCAGCACCCATAGAGATCTGTGCTACGTATACATAGCCATAGCTCATTGCGATGGAAGCCATATCTTTCTTCTTGGTTTCTTTACCGCCAGCTGCGAACTGAGCGATCGCACCTGTTGGTGTAGATTTAGAGGACTGTCCACCTGTGTTGGAGTAAACCTCTGTATCGAATACCATAACGTTGATGTCACGTCCGCTTGCGAGAACATGGTCAACACCACCGAATCCGATATCGTAAGCCCATCCGTCACCACCGAAGATCCACTGGGATTTCTTGGACAGATAGTTCTTCTGAGCAAGGATCTCTTTTGCTGCGTCACATCCACAAGCTTCCAGAGCTGCGATCAGTTTGTCTGTTGCTGCACCGTTGGTTGCTCCAACAGAGAATGTATCCAGCCATTCCTGACCTGCTTCCTTAACTGCTTCGTCTTTACCTTCTGCTACAACAGCTTCAACTTTTGCTTTGAGGCCATCACGGATAGCTCTCTGAGCAAGAAGCATACCATAACCGAACTCAGCGTTGTCTTCGAACAGTGAGTTAGCCCATGCCGGACCCTGTCCCTTAGCGTTGGTTGTGTATGGTGTAGACGGTGAAGAGTTACCCCAGATAGAGGAGCATCCTGTAGCATTTGCAATGTACATTCTGTCACCGAACAGCTGTGTGATCAGTTTAGCGTAAGGTGTTTCACCACAACCTGCACATGCTCCGGAGAACTCAAGCAGAGGCTGTTTGAACTGGCTTCCCTTAACTGTTGTTTCTTTGAATTTAGCAACAACATCTTCTTTGATCGGAAGTTCTCTTCCGTAATCGAAGAATTTCTGAAGTCCTGCGTTTGCTTCCATGTTTTCCATAGCAAGGGCTTTTGCACCTTTCTTGCCTGGGCAGACATTTGCACAGGAACCACATCCTGTACAGTCATAAGCTGATACAGTCATGGTGAATTTGTAATCTTTCATACCTGTCATTGGAAGAGTAGCCATTCCTTCTGGAGCGTTAGCTGCTTCTTCTTCTGTCAGTGCTACCGGACGGATTGCTGCGTGTGGGCAGACATATGCACAACGGTTACACTGGATACAGTTTTCTGGCTGCCATACCGGTACGTTTACAGCGATACCACGTTTTTCGTATGCTGCTGTTCCGGACGGTGTAGTACCATCAACATATTCTGTGAATGCAGATACAGGGAGGGAGTTACCTTCCTGAGCATTGATCTTGCACTGGATGTTGTTTACGAAGTCCTGAGCATCCTGAGCACCGTGGTTAGCGTGAGCCATGAAGAGACCTTCATCAGCTGCATCTTTCCAGCTCTCCGGAACTTTAACTTCTACAACCTGTTTTGCACCAGCATCGATAGCTGCCCAGTTCTTCTGAACAACGTCATCACCCTTACGTCCGTAAGTAGCTTTTGCTGCTGCTTTCATCAGTTCGATTGCCTGCTCTTCCGGAATGATTCCTGTAAGTTTGAAGAATGCAGACTGAAGGATTGTGTTGATACGTGTTGGTCCCATGCCAGTCTCAATACCGATCTTAACACCGTCGATGGTATAGAATTTGATATTGTGGTTAGCGATGAATGCTTTAACCTGTCCCGGGAGATGTTTCTCAAGACCTTCCATATCCCATGCACAGTTAAGAAGGAATGTACCGCCATCAACAAGTTCCTGAACCATGTTGTATTTGTTTACATAGGACGGATTGTGACATGCAACAAAGTTTGCTTTGTGGATCAGGTATGTGGATTTGATCGGTTTCTTACCGAAACGAAGGTGAGACATTGTAACACCGCCGGACTTCTTGGAGTCATAATCGAAGTAAGCCTGAGCGTACATGTCTGTATTGTCACCGATGATCTTGATGGAGTTCTTGTTAGCACCTACAGTACCATCTGCTCCAAGTCCCCAGAACTTACAGTTTGTAGTTCCTTCTGGTGTTGTAACAAGCGGAGCGCCTGTTTCCAGAGAAAGGTGTGTAACATCATCAACGATACCGATTGTGAATTTTTCTTTTGTTGTGTTCTCGTATACTGCAACGATCTGTGCCGGTGTAGTATCTTTGGAACCAAGACCGTAACGTCCTGTGAAGATCTTGACATCTTTGAACTTGCTGTCCTTTAATGCAGCAACAACGTCAAGGTACAGAGGCTCGCCAAGTGCTCCTGGCTCTTTTGTTCTGTCGAGAACGCTGATCTGTTTAACGGAATCCGGGATAGCATCGATCAGTGCCTGTGCGCAGAATGGTCTGTAAAGACGAACTTTAACAACACCGACTTTTTTGCCTGCTGCTGCAAGGTAATCGATTGTCTCCTCGATTGTATCGTTTACGGAACCCATAGCGATGATGATGTGCTCAGCATCTTCTGCTCCGTAGTAGTTGAACAGTTTGTAATCTGTTCCGATCTTCTCATTTACTTTGTCCATGTATTCCTGAACTACTGCCGGAAGAGCATCGTAGAACGGGTTACATGCTTCTCTTGCCTGGAAGAAGATATCCGGGTTCTGAGCGGAACCTCTCTGGCATGGATGATTCGGGTTGAGTGCATGGTCACGGAATGCCTGGATAGCGTCCATATCTGCCATGTCTTTCAGGTCCTCATAGTCCCATGTCTCGATCTTCTGGATCTCGTGAGATGTACGGAATCCATCGAAGAAGTTGATGAACGGAACTTTACCTTTGATTGCTGCAAGATGAGCAACCGGTGTCAGGTCCATAACTTCCTGTACGGATGATTCGCAGAGCATTGCGCATCCGGTCTGACGACAGGCCATAACGTCGGAATGATCTCCGAAGATGGAAAGTGCGTGAGAAGCAAGTGCACGAGCGGATACGTTGATAACGCCCGGAAGCTGCTCACCAGCGATTTTGTAAAGGTTCGGGATCATCAGAAGAAGACCCTGGGATGCAGTATAAGTAGTTGTCAGAGCACCTGCTGCCAGAGATCCGTGTACTGCACCTGCAGCACCTGCCTCAGACTGCATCTCTGTAACCTGTACTTCCTGTCCAAAGATGTTCTTTCTTCCCTGAGTTGCCCACTCATCTGTTGCTTCCGCCATAACAGATGAAGGAGTGATCGGGTAGATAGCAGCTACATCTGAGTATGCATAAGAAGCATGAGCGGCTGCATGGTTACCATCCATGGTTTTCATCTTTCTTGCCATAGTTTGTTTCCTCCTTAAAGGTATGATGAAAAATTTTTATCTCTAGACCAGTAAGCGGTCTAAAAGTCCATTCATTATTATAGCATACGCCTTTCGGATTGTCCAATCTGGATTGTATTTTTTCTGTACATATTTACATACAAAAAAGTTACAGTCCGCTTACTTTTTGTGAACTGTAACAAATTCTCTGGTGTTTTGTACCAAAAACGACATTCTGTTCTGCTTTTCAGGAATCGACCGGCTCTTCCATAAAGTCCGATGGAAGAAGATCCTTAAGGTTACTGCTCTTAAGCATTCCGCAAAGTTCCTTCTGGATCTTGCACAGCTCACAGTGTATGGTACACGCATGGTCACCCTCACCATTGCGCGGACACTCATATCCCGGTTCCAGACAGTCGATGATCAGGAATTCCGGATCAATCGCTGTATAAATATCGTAAAGAGTCAGATCCTCTGCCCTGCGGTTCAGGGAATACCCCCCATGCACTCCCCGAAATCCCTTTACAATCTCTGCTTTCTGAAGTTTCTTAAGGATCTTGTAGGCAAAAGGTGCTGTGATAAATTCCTTATCACAGATATCCCCAACACTCATCCTCCCGCCTGCCGCCAGTGCGCGCACGACCCTTACTGCATAATCACATTCTCTGGTAATCAACATAGTTTAAGCCCTCTCTCTGCTGTCTCGGACGTCCCTCTCCTTTGCGTCCTTATCTGTCTGCGTACCTTTTGTTTCTTACTACAGCCTATTGGTATGGATTATAACAATTTTATTGTATAAATTCAACATTATTTTTAATTTTTCAGCCGGATTTTTAATTATTTTCAACAGCTTCTTCGTTTTTCCCGCAAAAATCAAGGATTAAGTCTTGCAAAATCCTCTTTTTACTGTAAAATGAGATGTGAATGCATAAAAATAATAAGAAAACCAAGAAACCATAATCAAGAAAAGAGGTACTTTATGATTTCAGCAAATAATATCACACTGCGTGTTGGCAAGAAAGCTCTCTTTGAGGATGTCAACATCAAATTCACAGAGGGAAACTGTTATGGTCTGATCGGTGCAAACGGTGCCGGTAAGTCTACTTTCCTCAAGATCCTGTCCGGACAGCTTGAGCCGACCAACGGAGATATCGTTATCACTCCTGGCCAGCGTCTTTCTTTCCTGCAGCAGGACCACTTCAAATATGACGCTTATCAGGTTCTCGACACCGTCATCATGGGAAATGCCAGACTGTACGAGATCATGAAAGAAAAAGAAGCGATCTACGCTAAAGAAGATTTTACAGATGAGGACGGAATCCGTGCCAGTGAACTCGAGGGCGAATTCGCAGAGATGAACGGATGGGAAGCAGAATCTGATGCTGCTACTCTTCTAAACGGACTTGGCATTGATACCGATCTTCATTACACACAGATGGCAGACCTGACAGGAAGCCAGAAGGTCAAAGTCCTTCTGGCTCAGGCACTTTTTGGAAACCCGGACATCCTGCTCCTCGATGAGCCTACCAACCACCTGGATCTCCCGGCGATCGAATGGCTCGAGGAATTCCTGATCAACTTTGACAATACCGTCATCGTTGTATCCCATGACCGTTACTTCCTTAATAAAGTCTGTACTCACACCGCAGATATCGACTACGGCAAGATCCAGTTATATGCCGGAAACTACGACTTCTGGTTCGAATCCAGCCAGCTCCTCATCAAACAGATGAAAGAAGCCAACAAGAAAAAGGAAGAAAAAATCAAAGAACTCCAGGAATTCATTTCCCGATTCAGTGCCAACGCTTCCAAGTCCAAACAGGCTACTTCCCGTAAGCGTGCCCTGGAGAAGATCCAGCTTGACGACATGCGTCCGTCCAGCCGTAAATATCCTTACATCGACTTCCGTCCGAACCGCGAGATCGGAAACGAAGTACTTATGGTCGAGAACCTTTCCAAGACCATCGATGGTGTGAAAGTTCTTGACAACATCAGCTTCACTCTCGGTCATGACGACAAGGTTGCTTTCGTCGGTGCCAATGAACAGGCGATCACAACATTCTTCCGTATCCTTACAGGAGAGCTGGAGCCGGATGAAGGAACCTACAAATGGGGCGTTACTACTTCCCAGGCTTACTTCCCGAAGGACAATACACAGGAATTCGACAATGACCTTACCATTACAGACTGGCTGACCCAGTACTCTGAGATCAAGGATGCTACTTATGTACGTGGCTTCCTCGGAAGAATGCTCTTCCCGGGCGAAGACGGTGTCAAGAAAGTCCGTGTACTCTCCGGTGGTGAGAAAGTCCGCTGCCTGTTATCCAAGATGATGATCTCCGGTGCGAACATCCTGATCCTTGATGAGCCTACCAACCACCTTGACATGGAAAGCATCACTGCCCTGAACAACGGACTGATCAAATTCCCGGGTGTCATCCTTTTCACCTCACACGATCATCAGTTTGTACAGACAACTGCAAACCGTATCATGGAAATCCTTCCGGACGGCAAGCTGATCGACAAGATCACAACTTATGACGAATATCTGGCAAGCGACGAAATGGCCAAGAAACGCCATGTCTTCCAGGTTAATGAAGAGGACGCTGCGGATAACTAAATCTTTGCATCTGATTTATTCCATATACAAGAAATCCCCTGTTCCCGAGACACTTCTCATGGAACGGGGGATTTTTATATATTTATCATTTCATGGTGATATCAGCAAGCTTCCCATTGGTCACCTTGAGAAGTGGTTCAAGCGGAACCTTGAGTGTCAGTCCGATCCTTCCGCCGCTCACATAGATCTCATCAAAGTTTCCCGCGGATGCATCATAAACTGTCGGATATGCTTTCTTCATTCCGAGCGGACTGCAGCCACCCCTGACATATCCCGTAATCTTGAGGATATCCTTGACATGGATCATGTCTACTGCTTTCTCGCCGACTGCTTTGGCTGCTGCCTTGCGGTCTACTTCTTTCTCGATCGGAACTACGAACACATAATAGCCGCCGCTTTTGCCCTCCATGACCAGTGTCTTAAAGGACTGTTCGTATGGTGCACCGATCAGGTCTGCACTGTGGAGTCCATCTATAAATTCATCACATTCATAAGGGAACGCCTCATACTTCACCTTCTGGCGGTCCAACATTCTCATTGCATTTGTCTTTGCTTCCTTTGCCATTGTGTCCTTCTTTCCTGCCTCTTATCTGGCATTTCTGTTTCGTTTTGTATTCTTTGTATTTCTTGAATTCTTTCCGGAGATCCGGTTCCAGATCTCTTCGCCTTCGCGGTCATCCTCATCCATCATTTCCTGAATGATCTGCTCGTCAAGATCCTCCTCGTCGATCGGCTCGTCATCATAGTAATCATCGTAATAATCATCCTCATAAGTATTCCGTCTGACATTTCGGTTATTTATATTTCTATTATTTACATTTCTGTCATTCACATTACCGCTGCCACTGCGCCCTGTTCCCGCAGATGCGCTGGTTCTCTTTGGACGGTATACAACTGTCTCCTCCCGTTCCGGTGCCGGATCATCGAGCCTGCGCTTACGTGTTTTTTTCTCAAGCGGAACATCAACTACCTGTTTCTGCTGAACAGAATTATGTTCTTTGGAATGCTCTTCACGGCGTTTACGATTCCTCTGGGATTTCTGTTCCTCACCCGTTGCTCTTTCTCTCTTTCTGCGTGGAAGATAATCGTCTGTATCCACATAGTCTGAGCTTCTGCGAGCTTTTTCGTATTCCTGCGGGTCATATTCCTCTTCTTCGATCACAACACGGCGGTTTGTCGCAAACTGGATCAGCATACCAAGAAGGGCACAACCCACGCTCAAGCCAAGTCCATACGGAATATCTGCAAGTCCTCCAAGTTTCGCCAAGGAAAAACCTGCCATGGCGCCGCCCAGCAGGCTGGTTCCAACGATCAGGACAATCCCCGCCCACTTCATGGCAAGCACGCCAAGTCCCACGCCAAGCAGCAGGCAGAAGAAAAATACCAGAGAAGTTGTCGGATGGAAAACATAGATTCCAAGTCCCAGTCCGATGCCTGCACCGATAATAAAAATTCCGACCTTGTAGCTCAGAAAAGCGATCACTGCGAGCAGAATGCCCACACCGATCATGATCACTGCGTACATATATTTTTCCTGGATTCCCATGGTATATGCCACGCCAAGTCCGATACCGCCTCCGATCAGAAAGCCAAACAGCATCATCCAGAAGCGGAGCAGCCGGTATCCCAATACGCAATTGATCGCACCAAGAACAAGAAGGGCTGCAAATCCGATCATAGAAACACTGTCCAGAACCGAAACGGACCTGGTCTGCTCCATGGTACTCATTATCTGTTGTAAAATTCCTGTCATAACGCTCCTCCTAAAACATAAAATACATTGTTTTGAGATTATCCAGAACTCCATAATGATACTCTACTGTACTAAGCCCATACAGTCCCATATAATATCGTGCCACATCCTGAATATATTCATCTCCGTCGCTCTGAATCCACTGCTGATAAACTTCGTCAAAATCTTCCTGATTTCTGAACTTAAAACGAACTACCGCAGCCCCGTTATCCAGACGCATACAGCAAAATTCATATAGCGACTGGTAATCGTAACTGTCAAAGCATGCTCCATTTAACATATAGAAATTCTTATCTGTTGCCGTACATTCCGGTACAGGAAATTCATCCGAAGCTGTATAAACCAGCTCATACTCCTGAGGAAACGGACAGAGATAGTCATAAATAATTGTTTTGTGTTCTGCGAACTGAACAGCATCTCCCTCCAGAAACTGCGGCTGATCTCCATTGGTTGCATCCACATAATAATACTGCCCTTCTATCTGAACAATATCCCATGCATGTCCCTCATCACTGTCCCTGGTATCCCCTTCGACATAAATGCAGGGGATATCAAGCTGTTCCAGGAGGTATTGTACAGCCCTTGCATAACCGGCGCAGACTGCCTGCCCTTTCCAGAAAATCCCCGCAATATTCTGATCATCCTCAGAAGATGCATATTCTGCATGATCAATAAGATAAGCGTAAACTGTCCTGACTTTCTCGTAAGTATCTGCTCCTTCTGGAATCAGACTTCGAACTTCCTGACAGGCATTCTGCATTGCCTGCTGAATTTCTTCGACTTCCTGATCTGTGTAAGTATAGCCCGGGGCAAATTCACAGTAATCTTTCCCCTGATAGGAAGTTGTATATACTTCCTGCCGGTTATGTACCCAGAACAATTCCGGATGGTCCTTAAGAAGTGCATGATAAACCTTGTTGATCTTCGTTTCTTCTGAAGTTGTCAGATAAAAATTATTCTCTCTTTTCTCAATTCCATCTAACATTTCCCGGTAGATTCTTCTTTCATCATCCCCGAGAAGATTAAAATAATACTCCTGATATCCACCCTCGTCCGTCTCTGCTATACTTTGTTCTCGTAAATCCTGTACCTCTGAAGGTTCTCTGTCAAAAATCCCCCTCGCCACATCCATGATCACAGACTGTTGTTCTGTATCACTGCCTGTCTCTCCAGATCTGTGGATCCGTGTATTCAGTCCCCATCCCAGAACGGCAAGCAAAATCACAAACAGGCATACTTTCTGAGGCAACCTGTGCTTTCTCATTTCCCACTCCTCTGTCTTCCTGATAGTTTCTTTTTATTATAGCATACCGAAAAAAGGGTCTGTATTACGGATATTCACGAACAACCGACAAATCCCGATGTCAAAAAACCCGCGAAAATCATATACCGATCTTCACGGGCTTTTCTCAGGTATTAATCTTCGAATTCCACTTGAATATCACTGTTATCCGGCTGCTGTGGATAAATTGCGGCACTGCCGGAAGAAACTGTCATTCCCTTTTCGAGAATTTCTTTAAGTGTACCTGTCACTTCTACTGTTGTACTTCCTGAAGTGATTCCGTCAGAAAGCCCGGCATCCTCTGTTCCTGCTTCCACATCATCCTCAAAACTGATATCAATTCCTGATGTATCTTCGCTGGATTCTTCTGCTTTCTTAGTGTCTGCTTTTGTTTCTGTATTGGCTGTGAAATCACCATCCGATGTTTCTGTTACATCTGCGGCAGTATCCAGTGCCTCTGCATTACTTGCAGTCGTTCCATCACTTACCATCTGGGCAAGTTCTTCCTGTGTCGGATAGAAAGATGGCTGACGGATGTAACGGAAACTTGCACCGTATGCCTCTCCTACTGTAACCCCGTTCTTGCTGGAAGAACAATGTACTGCGATCCAGTCGCCCGCATCTGTCTTACCACAGATGATACCCACATGATTATTGCTTCCTGATTCCGGACCATTCTGGAACACCAGGTCGCCAGGCTGCGCATCCTGCTCGCTGACTACATTTGCCTTTTCCCACTGATCAGAAGTTCCATCTCCAACACTGCCTTCCATATCTGTGCTGTCATATCCATTGATGACTGCCCAGGTAACAAAGCCGCTGCAGTCCAGACCATAGGCTCTGGTCGTTCCTGTGCTCGGGCTTCCGGCTGCTGAAACCTTCTCTGCATTTCCCCAGCTCGGATCCTTGCCGATCGTAGTAGACTTGCCGCCCCAGAAATAGCCGACCTCACCTACCAGAGAATATGCCGCTGTAATGACATTGACACGTTCTTCCGAAACATCATCTCCAACACTCTGACGTACAAATCCTTTGGCATCTGTAACGATCGCACAAAGGAGCTTACAGTCTGTTTCTGTGTATTTCTTGAGAACAGTTCTCTTGTCCTGTGCAATATTATTCTGCTTGATGTACGTATTAATATGATAGTTTCCATAGGAAACATGGGTGATATTTTCTTTGTCACGAACTACCGGATTCATCTTTGCAAAAATCTCAGCAAGCTCATCCTTGCTGGAAGAATCCAGTTTAAATTCCTTGGTACCTTTCTGGCTCTGCTCATACACATAAATCGCCAGAATATCCTGCCAGTTTCGCACGAGCAGAGAATCCGCAGATGTAGTCATTCCATCCGTTCTGCTGTCACTGGCATCTGTCAGTTTGTTCTTTTCTTTATATTCTTTCTCAATTTCGTCCATTACAGATGAAAAATCATCAGAAAAGCTGAGCTGATAATTCTCCTTCAGGCTGTCCAGATAGAAGTCCTTTCCTGCATGAAGGTTTGACACATAATAAACCGGTGTACCGGTCTTACCTGTCACATCTGTCGTTTTCGTTCCATCTGAAATATCAGTAGTATTGCTGTTGCTGCTGTTCTGTTTCTTCTTAAGTTCTGCAATCTTTGCCTCAAGTTTTACCAGAGTCTGATAGTTGGTAACCATTGCTTTCTGTTCATCTGACAGATTATTGTAAGCTGTCCGAAGTGCCTCTACTCTGGATGCATGATTCAAAGTAAGTGTCTCCCCTGCCAGGGCATTGATCTGACTGATCAGCGCAGTCACTGCTGAATTATCTGTTGTCGGAGTCGGCGTTGGTGTTGACGTAGGCGCTGTAGTTGGAACCGGTGTCACAGTTGCTGTTGGATCCGGTGCTGTTGTCGGTTCCGGTGCCGTCGTTGGTTCTGGCGCTGTTGTCGGTTCCGGTGCTGTCGTTGGCTCTGGTGCCGTTGTTGGTTCCGGTGCGACTGTTGGTTCCGGATCTGGCGCTGTTGTTGGTTCTGGTGCCGGTGTCTCCTCCCCGGAACCATCACTCAGATCACTGCCGTCTCCAAAATCGCTTGAAGCCTCTATTCCTTCATCCGCAGCTAGAATAGACATCGGGCTGGACAAAACCATTGCTGAAATCATCGAGATGCATAAATACTTTGTCAGATATTTATTCTTCATTCTGCCAAAAAAACTCCCTTCTGTGACCATATTCCCATTTCCTGAAAGGAATATGTTAAAATCTTCTAACTTACATAATAACTGTGCTTATTTTAGCATACTGTTTTTTCAAAATCAACCGCCGGAGTGTAACACTCCGGCGGATTTGGGTAAATTTCATATTTTTTTCATATTTTCAGATATTTACTGCCGGTACACCTGATGCTACTACACGGAGGCAAAGCTGGAACAATCCCTGGAATACCTGAAAGCATACACTTAAGATATAATGGATATCCTCCTCGATCGAACGCTTGCGGTCAAGGTAAACGTTGTGACGCTCTCTGATATAATCAAGAAGCTGGTTCAGTGTATCAAAGCGAAGATTCTTCTCCGCATAAATATCTGCTCTTCCACTCTCAACAAAGACCTTGAGTTCATTCTTCAGATGCTTCTCATACGTATTGTGCTGACGCAGAGATCCGTCAAATGTCTTGTTATGCGGAAATGTAAAATAGTCTGCAATGTAATGCATGATCTCGCCTGCTCTTCTCCAGAACACACGGTCATTGTATTCTACCAGACCGTTCTCTACCAGACGGCTGATCTTTCCCTGTACCTCGTCAAAGGTACCAAAATATTCATGTCTCTTGGTTACAAAGGATGGCTGGATGTCCGGAAGAATATTTCCGAGACAAAATGCTTTTCTATGTGACTGTAAGCTCTCATTAGCAGGCATCTGGTCTGCCAGATATCTTGCTAACAGTATGTGTGATTTCTTTCGCAAAATAAACACTTCTTTCTGTGCAAATAAATTGTTTGCTGTAACCAACATCTACTATAACAGATATCCGGCCATTTGAAAATAGAGATTTTGTGAATTTTAAATTTTTTTCTTCGAAGCACCGATCGCCATACTGTGCTGTGCCGCATGACGCTGCTCTGTCAGTTCCTTTTCGTAAAAGATCACGCCATTATGATCATATGGATCGTTGAACCAGTAGCCATTCTCATCATATCCCACCAGAAGCATACAATGCTCATTGGAAGTCCATTCAAACCGCTCACCGGAATCCAGAAGTTTCCACTCCGGCCCCGGGATCTCCTTTCGCATATTGATGCAGGCCCAGAAAACTACCGGCATCCCGCGGTCAATGTACTTTCTGCACAACTCTTCTATGGAAGTTCCTGTCTCATTGACAAATGCAAAAGTATCTCCTGCCGCCCGCTCAAGTGCTCCCTTAAGCGCCGGTGCATAGCATCCAAAAGCCTCATCATCATAAGGACTTCCACAGAAAAATTCGTTCGGATCCGGTCCATAAAGTCCGTCCTCTCTCTGCTCCATCGCCCTGCACCTGAGGCAGTTCCGGATAAAACCATCTACCGTAATATCACACCCAAGATAACGGAGAAGCATGACAGCAGTGACGCTCTCGCATCCTGTCGGATATCTGCCGCTCTGGTCGATATAAGGTACTTTGATCTTCGTCATATCTCCTGTCTCTTTCCTGTCAGATATCATCTACTTTGCAACTTTGCGGAGCACAGTAAGGACCGCAAGCAGCAGGATAAGGCTGACTCCCAGGACGATCCACCATACATGGACAAAGCCTGCAAGCAGGAAGCCCACTGCGGATACCACTGCAACTACAGCCGCGTACTGCATCTGTGTCGTTACATGATTGATATGATTACTCTGTGCACCTGCTGAGGACATAACCGTTGTGTCAGAGATCGGCGAAACATGGTCTCCGCAGACAGCTCCGGAAAGAACCGCGGATACTGCAATGATCATCATCTGCATATTGTCCGCACTCGGAAACATCGCGATCGCGATCGGAACCAGGATTGCAAACGTCCCCCAGCTTGTTCCTGTTGAGAAAGAAAGGAAGATCGCCACCAGGAACAGGATTGCCGGAAGGATCACACTTGCAGATGCATTGGTGCCTACGATCGTCTTGACAAAAGTTCCGATCTCAAGTGCATCGCCCATTCCTTTCAGTGACCATGCAAAGATCAGGATCGCGATCGCCGGGATCATCATCTTGAATCCTTCTACAAAGCTGTCCATAAACCCCTTGAATGTGACAACTTTTCGCGGAAGATACAGCACGAGCATAAATAATACGGTGATCATCGTTGCAAAGATCAGACTGGTCTCTGCATCACAGCCGGAAAAAGCAGTGACGATATCTGTCGCTCCGCCAAGGAATCCTGTATAGATCATCGCACCGATCGCAGTTCCGATCAGTACCAGGACCGGAAGGATCAGATCGATGACATGACCGTTGGAAGAAATCTCTTCTTCCTTGACCTGATCAAATTCTTCTCCGCCGGAAGTAAAAAGATCTCCTCTTGCCGCATTCTGTTCATGTTTCTTCATAAGTCCGAAATCAAATCCGGTACCGATCATATAAAATACCATGACCAGGGTAAGAAGTGCATACAGGTTATACGGGATCGTCCAGAGAAAAAGCTGGAATCCTGTGATCCCTGCATCTGCCGGCACATAAGAGTTGACTGCTGCCGCCCAGCTTGAGATCGGTGCGATAATACAAACCGGTGCTGCAGTCGCGTCGATTATGTAAGCAAGTTTCGCACGTGATACTCTGTACTTGTCTGTGACCGGACGCATAACAGAGCCTACGGTCAGACAGTTAAAATAGTCATCCACAAAGATCAGGATACCAAGTCCTGTTGTTGCAAACATTGCGCTCTTTTTATTCTTGATCTTACTGCCCGCCCAGCGTCCATACGCCGCTGACCCTCCTGACTTCGCCATCAGTACAATGATCATTCCAAGCAGAACGTCAAAGATCAGAATATTCAGATTCATACTGCTCTTCATGATGTCAAACAATGCTACAAACGCATTCCACGGATGAAAGCCCGTATAAAGCAGTGCTCCCATTGCCACACCGATAAACAGTGAGCTGTAAACCTCCTTCGTGATCAGCGCCAGCGCGATCGCCAGCAGCGGTGGAACCAGTGACCACCAGGTTCCGATAAACATTGATCCATCCATTTCGTTTCCCCCTCTTATTTTTTAATTTATCAATGCCCTTTAATACTGTCGAAATCAGGTGTTCCGTACAGATCAAACGGTGTACTCTGGTATACGTAATAATTCAGCCAGTTTGTATACAGATTGTTTGCATGTGCTCTCCACATAAGCAGCGGTTTGTTTGCCGGATCGTTTTCGCGATAATAATTCTCCGGGATTTCGATCGGGAGTCCCTTGCTCATGTCACGCTTGTACTCGCCGTCCAGTGTGACACGGTCATATTCCGGATGTCCCATCACAAAGATCTTCCTTCCACCTTCTGCCATTGCCAGGAAAAGTCCAGCTTCCTCAGATTCTGCCAGGATCGTGATGTCCTTGCAGGCACGGATGTCCTCGATCGGGACCTCTGTATGTCTGGAATGTGGTGCAAGGAACATATCGTCAAACCCTCTTACCAGCGGGATCTTGCGGTTCAGGACTTTGTGCCAGAACAGACCGAACATCTTGTGGTCAAGCTGGCGTTTCTTAAGTCCATAGAAATGATAAAGACTCGCCTGTGCAGCCCAGCACAGAAAGATCGTAGAGGTCACGTGGTCAGAAGTCCAGTCCATGATCTCCTGGAGTTCGTTCCAGTAGTCTACTTCTTCAAATTCCATCTGCTCGACCGGAGCTCCTGTAATGATCATTCCGTCAAAACGTCTGTCTTTGAGATCAGAAAAAGTCTCATAGAATTTATTCAGATGACTGATCGAAGTGTTTCTTGCCTCATGGCTCTCCACTGCCATAAAAGTCACATCCACCTGCAGCGGTGTGTTGGAGAGAGAACGCAAAAGCTGAAGCTCTGTCTCCTCCTTGAGTGGCATCAGGTTCAGGATCAGGATCTGGATCGGACGAATGTCCTGATGCACAGCCCTTCCCTCGTCCATAACGAATATATTTTCTCTTTCCAGAATTTCTTTTACCGGTAAATCCCCCTGTATTTTAATAGGCATTTTCCGTTCCTCCTTTATGTGCTTCTTTCTATATATTATTGTTCTGTCATTTTGATAAAGTCTTCCTCAGACAAAATTGGAATCCCAAGTTCCCTGGCTTTTTTGTTTTTGGATGAATTGGATGTGGTATCGTTGTTGATCAGGTAATTTGTCTTGCCTGTAACGGTACCTGTCACCTTGCCGCCCAAGGATTCGATCAGCTTCTTGGCTTCGCCGCGGTTGCTGAAATGCTCCAGGCTTCCTGTGATAACAAAATTCATTCCTGCCAGTGTCTGGTTCTCAGAAACTTCTTCTTTATTAATATGAAGATATCCAAGCAGATGATCCAGCTTGCGGTTGTTTTCCGGATCTTTGAAATATTTCGTGAGGCTCTTTGCGATCACCGGGCCGATTCCATCGATCGCACTGATCTCCTCTTCCTCGGCTGTCCGGATCTTGTCCAGATCATCATCAAAATGCCGGCAGATCACTCTCGCATTGGAAAGTCCGATGTTAGAGATTCCAAGACTGTAGATCACCTTCGCAAGTGTTGTCTCCTTTGCTTTGTCAATGCTTGCTATAAGATTGTCATAAGATTTCTCTCCAAATCCTTCCATTGTCACGATCTCTTCGCGATGCTTCGCGATCTCAAAAATATCTCCGAAATCATGGATAAAACCTTTGGCGATGAATTTCTCCAGTGTAGCTTCAGACAATCCGTCTATATTCATGGCATCTCTGCTTACAAAGAGTGTGAATGCCTTGATCTTCTTCGCAACACAGTCCGGGTTCATGCAGTAGAGAGATTCTACTTCATTTTCCTGAATGACCCTGGCTTCCTCACCGCAGACCGGACAGATATGCGGGATTTCCAGATTACTGCTCCTGGTCAGGTTCTCTGCGATCTGCGGAATGATCATATTTGCCTTGTAGACCTGGATCGTATCGCCGATCCCAAGCTGTAATTCCTTCACAATGCTGACATTGTGGACACTTGCACGGCTGACGGTCGTCCCCTCCAGTTCCACCGGATCAAAAACTGCGATCGGATTGATCAGTCCTGTTCTCGACGGGCTCCACTCAATCTCACGAAGCGTCGTTTCGCGGATCTCATCTGCCCATTTGAAAGCAAACGCATTTCGCGGGAATTTCGCAGTACTTCCAAGTGAATCTCCATATGCAATGTCATCATAAAGCGCAACAAGTCCATCGGATGGAAAATCATTATTCTCGATCGCATGAGAAAAATAATCCATCGCTTCGTCCAGGCTTTCGCCTGTCACCATACGGTATTCCACCACCTCAAAGCCCTGAGATTTCAGCCATTCCATCTGATATGCCCTGGAATTATGCATATCCACATCCTGTGCAGATACCAGCGCAAACGCATAAAACCTTACATTTCGCTCCGCGGTGATCTGATTGTTCAGCTGTCTGACCGATCCGCTACAGAGATTTCGCGGATTTTTGTATTTGGCATCGACATCTTCGATCGTTTCATTGATCCTCTCAAAATCGGAATAGGTGATGATTGCCTCGCCCCTCAGCACAAGCCTTCCCTGATAGGCGATCTTAAGCGGGATATTCTTGAATGTCCTTGCATTATTAGTAATGACCTCTCCGACGATCCCGTTTCCTCTGGTGACCGCCTTCTGAAGTTCCCCGTTCTCATAGGTAAGGACAATGGTCAGTCCATCCATTTTCCAGGAAAGCAGTGTCGGATTGGTTCCTATAAAAGCTCTGAGTGTCTCTCGCTCTTTGGTCTTGTCGAGAGAGAGCATCGGAGATTCGTGTGTTTCCTTTGGCAGTGCATCTACTGCCTCATATCCTACATTAACAGTCGGACTGTCTGCCAGAACGATGCCTGTTTCTGCTTCCATTTGCTCCAGCTGATCGTACAGAGCGTCGTATTCTCTGTTGCTCATGATCTCCCGGTCTTCCTGATAATAGGCCTTTGCCGCTTCGTTCAGTTTTTTTACCAGTTCTTTCATTTGGTTTACGGCTGCTGTTTCCATGATGTCCTCCTGTCTCTTTGATCGTTTCACTTGATGAATTTCGGATCCGTTTTTCTAATTCCTTCCATTGTTCCTTTCGGATCTCACGGTATTCTCCCGGATCCAGCCCATCAAGGGTCAGGTTCATGATCCGGACTCGCTTAAGTGTCTGCACCTGATATCCAAAATATTCGCACATCCTGCGTATCTGACGGTTCAGCCCCTGCGTCAGAATGATCTGAAAACTTCTCCATCCGGTTTTCTTTACCGTGCAGGGTCTCGTCACCGTGTCAAGGATCGGAACGCCACCCCGCATGCCCTTAAGGAAATCCTCCGTAATCTCCTTATTTACTGTCACAAGATATTCTTTCTCATGATAATTCCCTGCACGCATGATCCGATTCACAAGATCGCCCTGATTCGTCAGAAGCAGCAGCCCTTCCGAATCCTTATCCAGCCGTCCGACCGGATAGACACGCAGCGGATAGTTAAGGTACTCCGTCACCGTCGTCTCATTTCGCTGTTTCTTGGTGCTGCAGACAATTCCTCTCGGCTTATAAAACAGCAGAAGGACTTTTTTATCCTCTCTCGTGATCGGGTGTCCGTCCAGGCAGACTTCTGCATCTGCCGTTATCCTCTCTCCTGTTTTTATCACAACGCCATCCAGCGTAACTCTCCCCGCATCGGTAAGCTGATCGGCATCCCGCCTGGAACATACGCCTGCGTTGCTTAAGTATTTATTTATTCTGATCGTTTCTGTATTTTCTGTTTTGATTTTTTTATCCATTGTTCTATTATATAATTTTTTCTTTTTGACCGCAACAAAGAGTTTCAGGTTTTCCTTTTAATTCCAGCCTTAATTTTGACGGACTCTTGTATTTTTGTGTCGATTATTGTATCATGTATAGAAGTCCGGGCTTTTGTCTTCTCAGACAGACCCGGTATTATTTTCATAAATGTTAGGAGGAAACGGCATGCCAAGCCGCAAAAAACATACAAATCCGTTTCTGCTGCTCATTGCCATCGCTATCTGTCTCGTTCTTGGTGTCACGCTCAGACAGTCAAATGCTGATTTTTCTGTTCTCAGCGAGAAACCTTCTCAGTCAGTTGCTTCTGTATCTGACAGCCAGGAACAGAACGAGCCTGATTCTGACCAGAAATCCGTTTCACCTTCCGAAACTGCCACACCTTCTCCTACAGAGAAGCCATCTTCATCTGAACGCAAAATTTCTGATGGGGCAGCTTCCGGAGTCTGGACTTCCAGTGGAAGCGACTGGCTCTTTATGGTAGACAGCAAAGCCTATACCGGATGGCTCACAGACACAGACGGCAAAACATACTATTTCAACAAAGATGGTATTATGCAAACCGGATGGGTAGATGCAGACGGCAAACGTTACTATATGGATCTGGACGGTATCATGCAGACTGGTGTTGTCACTGTCGACGGAAAAAGCTATGAACTTCTTGATGACGGTTCACTGAAAGGCTACAAAGCAAAGACAAAAAAGGCCACGACAACACCCACTGCCAAAGCAAAAGCCTCAAAGTCCAAAAATAAATCGTCTGAAAAAACAGCCGATAAATATGTGGCTCTGACCTTTGACGACGGTCCAAGTTCTTTTACGAACAGACTGCTTGACTGTCTGGAAGCAAACAATTCCAAAGCTACCTTTTTTATGGTCGGCAAAGAAATCGACAGTTTTCCTGATGAAGTTAAACGCATGGAATCTCTGGGCTGTGAACTCGGAAACCATACTTATTCCCATGTAGATCTCACAACACTTGCCCCGGAAGATATGTCTGCCGAAATTGCAGGTGTAGATGAAGATCTCGTCAATCTGGTCGGACACGGTGCCACGGTACTTCGTCCTCCATATGGAAACATCAATGATTCTGTACGATCAACCGTTGGCACCCCTATGATTCTCTGGTCGATCGACACACTGGACTGGGAAACGCAGGATGCCAGTCAGATCACAGAGGCTGTCATGTCTCAGGTTCAGGATGGTTCAATTATTCTGATGCACGACATCTTCAGTACTTCTGTAGATGCTGCTGAGATTTTTATCCCGAAATTAATCGAGGAAGGCTACCAGTTAGTCACGATTCACGAACTTGCCAAAATCAAAGGCACAGAACTTACCACCGGCATCGCATACGGTGATTTTACCGGTCAATAAAAAAGAAATCTGCGTATACACCAAAACGCAGATTCTTTTTTGGCCCATAAACCCGGACATAACAAAAGGCACAGAAAATCTGTGCCTTTGCCTTACGTTACTGAAGCAATCCACTGTATACATATCCAGTCTGCCCGTCATATTCAATTTGAATCCAGTCACCTTCCTGACCGAGAACCTGTACCTGATCTCCTTCATCCAGACCACCGATGATATTATCCTCATCGCTGTTGGCAGCAGATCTCACATTGCACCCCTCTGCAACAGTCATTGTCGTACCATCCGATGTCTGTGATGTGGTGGAATCCACCTCTTCTCCCAGTCCATTCAAAAATGCAGCAAGTGCTGTGTCATCCTGCTGTGCCTTCTCATAATCTGCCTGAACTTCTGCTGTAAGTTTCTTAACATCCTCATCGGATTTCAGTGAGTCCATGTAATCGGAAACTTCTTTATTCTGTTCCAGATCGCCCAGAATCTTATAACTGCCGTCACTGTCTCTGACTATATAAGAACTCCATAATGAAGGCGCAGATGTATCTATCCCCTTACAAATAAAACTTCCACGTGTATATACTACATAGGAATTCTCGTCCATGCCCTTCTTCGCATATACATGGTCAACCTGATATCCTTCTATATAATCTTTGGCATTTGTAATTCGCGACTCATCAGAAGGCGTCAGATTGCTGACCAGTGTTCTCAGTGTGGTAATATCTCTTTCCCCTAAAGCCTGATAATAGCTCTTCATAAGTGCGGTGATCTCATCACTGCCTTCTTCCAAGGGATTCGTGTCTTCTTCTTTCTTCCCGTCGTTTGTCTCCCCATCATCTTCCGGAGAAGAAGGATCATTTCCCTGGCTGTTGTCCTCCACTGTATTCTGTTCTTTCTTAGAAGTACCCTTCCCACTTCCAATACAGGCACGAACGCCAAAGAACAATACAGCTACGATTATCAGAATTGCTCCGCCAAGCATAAAATAGCGAAGGTTATCCGATAACCATTCTCTGAAATTATCCAAGTTCTTGTCCTCCTTAAATTACAACGCACCGAGGCAGACCCATTACCCAGTGCAGCACACCTGAAGGGAATCGAACCCCCGCACATGGTACCGGAAACCACTGCTCTATCCACTGAGCTACAGGTGCAAATGTGTTAAGACGCAATACTCTTAACACATGATATATTATCACATCTTACTTGAAAAGTAAAGTTTTTTATTTTATATACACAATTGCATAAAATTGTAGTTACGATTCTCCAAGCAAAGGACTTCTGTATTCTTCTACTGAATTTCCAAGCCGATAAACACTGTATTCTCCGACTACTCCAAGCTCCTGATAGCGACAGGCTTCCAGTTCCTCTTTCTGCTGTTCATTTGGAATTTTTACCACAAGATAGTTGCATTTAACCCATTCAGCATATTTTGCAATATTTGCGTAATTAAATGCAGGTGCATTGATTTCGAAGTACAACTGTCTCCTCGCCCCTACCGCACCGCCGGATCCTCTTCTTCCAAACGGAAGATAAACCGATGGATCGTAAACACGAATATACGAACTGACATACTCATCTGCCACCAGCAGGAATTTCTTTCCATCTGCATCCTGCTTCGCAAGTTCACAGATTCCTGCAACTACGTCCGGAACCTGCTGATAATTATTTACCTTATGATAGTAGCCCTCTGTATAAAACTCTTTGCCGCCCCAGGCGATCATTCCTGCAAAAAGAACCAGAAGAACCGGCTGCAGGAAGCTTTTCCTTCCACGGATAAACTCTGTCAATGCCAGTGCGATCACCGATGTTGATGGTACGAGCCACAAAACTCTCCAGTAAACATTCTCTCCTATACATTTCTGTATGATTTTTGCCGTATATGGAAAAAAGAACAGAAAAAGCATCAGAAAAACATATGCCAGTACATACCGGGTCGTTTTCTTTTTGTGTTTAAAAATCAGCAGATAAAGAAGTGCAATTACCAGAAGATATGGAAAAATGCTGCTCCCCCAGTAATTATTCCAGAATCCCAAAGATTTTTTAATCATTTCTTTCATCATATTCTTTTATCCTTCACACAATCAAAATGTAAAAAACTCCGAGCACCAGAGAAGGAATGCAGCAGATGATTCCCTTCAAAAAAGTTCTCCAGTCCCTGCGAATCACCAGGCAAAGCAGTAGAAAAACTCCAAGCATCATTGTCCCCAGAATGATTCCCATAGATGACAGAAGGCAGCAGCTTAAATCTGCCATTGCAAGAAGAACCCAGGGATATTCCGGTTTTTTCTCCATGAGCACAGACTGGCAGATATAAAGCAGAAGCGGCAGAAAAGCAGATGCCAGCAGTGCCTTGCCCTGCCAGATACGAATCATCTGAAAGCTTCCTGAATTATATACAGAATATGCTGAAAAGCTACAGATACATGCTGTCAGGAACAAATACATTCCCTGCGCTCTTTTATCACCGGGAAACCATTTCTTTCCAAGAAGATATTGAACACTGTAAACTACCGGAAGAAAAACTGCCGGGAAAATCATATGCGCCATGATCGCTGGATGAAGTCCCGCACTGAGCTGGCTTACCACCGCAAGAAATACAGGGAACGGAGAAAGTATATATCTGCTTGCAATACCATAATACTTCTGTCCTGTATATGGGATAATTTCAAAGATCGTATCCGTCTGTACACCAGAGGTCGCCTGAGCCACATAAAAAGCATCATCTGCATCCATATGTGCCAGTAGAACACACATTGCCATCTGTGCCAGAATCAGGATCAGTGCGATCCAGAAATAGATTTTTTCTCTGTCAAAAATACCGGACAGACGAATAGTATCTTTCGCCTTCACCGTCACAAAAACACCTGTCAGAGCCAGGATCAGTGCGATAGTTCCATAGGAAATCACCAGCACATGCAGCGGCATTTTCAGAAACGTCATTGGAAGGGTCAGAACCTCCATGATCGAAAAAAGGATCAGATAACCGCTCACGAAACGTTCAGTCAGAAGGGGCTGCCGTCTTTTGACAAACGGCAGTCTTCCCACTGCAACCGGTACAAGGATAAGCCAGAAAACAGCCAGGATTCCCTTCATTGCCATTTCCATATTTATTTCTCCATCTCTTTTTCAAGGATCCCCATCGCGATCTTCTCCGGAGTGATCGGAAGTTCACGTACACGGACTCCTGTTGCATTATAGATTGCTTCTGCGAGTGCCGGACACGGGGTATCAATGACAAGCTCTCCAATGGATTTCGCTCCGAATGGGCCACTCTCCTCGTAACTGCTCTCAAAATCAACACGGATCTTACCGATATCCATTCTGCTCGGGATCTTGTACTGCATGAAGGAATTGTTGCGGATCTTTCCCTTATCTGTATACTGTACATCCTCAAACAGTGCCATTCCGATTCCCTGTGCGATACCGCCCTCGGTCTGCACCCGGGCAAGATTCGGGTTGATCGGTGTTCCACAGTCAACAACAGCAACATAATCAAGAACATCTATATTTCCTGTTTCTTTGTCTACTTCGACCTCGACCATTCCGACCATGAACGGCGGAGGGGACAGCGGTGAGGAATGCTGTTTCACTACCTGCAGTTCTATATTGTTAAAGAAAGTACTCTTAAGCCCAATTTCCTCGAGAGAAACTTTTTTATTCTCATCCTCGATACAGAATACATAAGAGCCGTCAAAATCAACGTTCTCCTGCTCTGTCTGCAGCATTTCTGCTCCGAGTTCACAGATTTTTTTGCGGAGCTCCTGGCAGGCTTTTACGACTGCCATACCGGTTGTATAGGTTGTTGCAGATGCATAGGAACCTGAGTCATATGGAGAAATATCAGTATCTACACTGAATACTACGATATTTTCCATCGGAGTCTCCAGACAGTCTGCAGCAATCTGTGCCATGACAGTATCGCATCCGGTTCCCATGTCTGTACAGCCAAGTGCCAGAGTGTAGGAACCATCTTCATTCAGCTTGATGTCTGCACCGCCGACATCAACACCTGCAATAGAAGAACCCTGCATTGCCATCGCAACACCCAGACCGCGTACTTTGCCATTGCCCATATCCTGAGAGAGTGATCTGGAATCCCAGTTCATCATTTCCTTTGCTCTTGCCATACAGCGATCCATTGCACAGCTCTGTGCATATGGGACATCTGGATATCCCGGAAGCGGACCGCCCTCTACCGGCATGTTCAATTCTTTCATCCTGGCCGGATCCATTCCCATCTTGTGTGCCAGTTCATTGACCGCAGATTCAACCGCAAAAATACCCTGCGTTGCTCCATATCCACGGTAAGCTCCTGCTGCCTGCACATTCGTATAAACGACATCAAAGCAAAAACGATATGCTTCGGTATGTCGGTAAAGTCCAATGGATTTGTGACCACTTAATCCTACGGTTGTAGAACTGTGTTCTCCATACGCACCGGTATTTGACAGTGTATAGACATCCAGTGCACGGATGATACCGTTCTCATCTGCACCTGCACGGACAGTGATCTCCATCTCGTGACGCGGTGTGGAGCAGATCATCGATTCATATCTGGAATAGATCATCTTGGACGGACGGCCTGTCTTCCAGGTTACAAATGCCGGGTAGATCTCACTGACAGAAGTCTGCTTTGCGCCAAAGCCACCGCCGATCCTTGGTTTGATGACACGAACTTTGGATGCCGGAATATCCAGTGCACGGCCTACGATTCTTCTGATATGGAAAGGAATCTGTGTAGAAGAAAGTACGATCAGACGTCCAAAATGGTCCATATAACATGCTGTGCGGAAAGTTTCCATCATAGCCTGCTGGTTTGCCCTGGTGTGATAAGTGTGTTCTACCGTATATGCACATTCACTTAAGACTTTATCTACATCACCATGTTCTTCCCTTGCTGTAGCACATAAGTTTCTCTTATTATCGCCGCCAAGCGGGATCTTGAGTTTCCAGTCCTCCTCCGGGTGCACCAGGATCGGATTATCTTTTGCAGTATGGATGTCGAAGACCGGTGTTTCCACCTGATATTTGACCTTGATCCGCTTAAGTGCCAGATCAACAGCCGCCTCTGTCTCACCTGCAACGATCGCAACTGCATCTCCGACAAAACGCACATGACGGTCAAGGATCAGTCTGTCATCCGGGCTCATCTCCGGTGCAGTCTGTCCTGCAAGTGTAAAACGCTTCTGCGGAACATCTTCATAGGTAAAAACACAGACGATGCCAGGAACTTTCTTTGCTGTATCCGTCTTGATCGTGTCGACCCATGCATTGGCATGAGGGCTTCGCAGGACTTTGACGATCAGGGAATCTTTCGGTGCCAGGTCGTCCGTGTACACAGGCTTTCCTGTTACCAGTGCCATGGCATCTGTTTTCTGGACAGGTTGATTTACATATTTCATTTTATGCTTCCTCCTGTGTTTTCTTATAATTAAGGTATTTCAGGATACTTGCGGTCTGGGAGACAAAACCGGAACATCTGCACAGATTTCCTGCAAGGTATTCCTTGATCTGCTCTTCATCCGGTTCCTCGAGTTCACGGAGCATCGCGATCACATTCATGATAAATCCCGGATTGCAGAAGCCGCATTGTTCTGCACCTTCATTTGCAAGAAAAGTTCCAAACTCCTCTGCTTCTTTCTGAAGTCCTTCCAGTGTCACGATCTTCTTTCCATCGATCCTTACAGCGAGCATGGAACAGGAAAGGATCGGTTTCTCATCCATCAACACCGTACAGAGACCACAGTTTGCTGTCTCACAGCCTCTCTTGACACTGTAACAGCCTTTTTCCCTCAGAAAATCGATCAGGAGCATTCCCGGATCGACTTCTTCCTGACGCTGTATTCCATTCAGCCAGAATTTAATATTCATCCTTCATTCCCCCTACTACTTCCCAGGCTCTTCTCGTAAGAACTTTTACAAGAAGGGTTCTGTATTCTTTGGATCCTCTCATGTTTCCGCTAGTCGGAACATGTTCTGCTGCATAGTCTGCAAATTTCTGAATTACTTCTTTCTTTGCTTCTTCACTCTTCTGATCAAAATTTCCAAGGATGTCTTCCTGATCCTCTACGACCATGGCACGGGCAGGCCTTGCACCGATCACTGTCCTCGCTTCGTTTCCGATCAGAGAAACACAGCAGGTCAGTACCGGAAAGTCTGTCTTTGTATTTCTCTGGCTCATATAACAGACGCGGAGAGGCTGCTTCTTTACAATAATATTTACAAGGATATCGTTATCTTTCTTCCGATCCACAAACTCTGTCAGCGGAATTTTTCCTGCATTGTGAAGTTCTACCCAGGTATCCATCCCCAGGAACATGGTCAGTACATCCGAGAAACCGTATCGTCCCCAGATACTGCCGCCGACAGTCGCACAGTTTCGGAACTGCACGCCAACAATGTGCCGGACACTTTCTCTCACAGCCCCCTGCGTATATTCATTCAGTCTCTTATCAGTCTCAAGTTCTCTCAAAGTCGTCATGCATCCGATCACGAATTCCTCATCCGTTTCCTGAATGCCAGCAAGTCCAAGTCCGGAAAGATCAATGGCTGTGGAAATATTTCGATTTCCCATCTTAAGCCATACCATTCCGCCAAGCACGATCGCTGTTTTTTTCTGATTCAGCTCATATGCTTCCTCAATGCTGTTTACTTTCACATAGCTTTTAATCTTTAGCATCTGTGCATCGATTCCTTTCTTTCATCCAATTTTAAAGGTATAAAGGCATACATTATTTAATTTTAGCAGAAAAATTCCGAAATTTCCAGAGGGATCGATTTTTCTGTGAAACATGCATAAAAAAATCCCTTTCTGATCCGCAGTTTTGCGGAGAACTGCGGAAAAGAAAGAGATGATTGATTTTCATTTAGCGGTTGTTGATCGCAGTTACAAGTGCATCGATGGATGCACGGATGATATCCGGGTCAACGCCGGCTCCCCAGGAGAGAGTTCCGTCTGGTTTCTGGATTCCTACGTAAGCAATCGCTTTGGAACTGGTGCTCTTCTCAAGCGCATGCTCCTGGTAGGTAACCAGTGTAAATTTCAGTTCGTAAGCTTTCTTCAGTGCATTGCTGACTGCATCCAGACGACCATTTCCGGTTGCCTCTGTTGTAACTGTCTTTCCATTGAAGCTGGAAGTTACCTGAGTAACGATTCCACCGTCTTTCTGCTGGAAATGTACTTCGCTGATGCTGTATGGGCTGACCGCATTTTCGAAAGTGGATTTGAACAGGTTAAAGATCTCATCCGAATGAAGTTCTTTGTGGCTGTGGTCAGATACGGCTTTGGCTGCATAACCCATAGCTTCACGCATCTTAGGCGGCAGATTCAGACCGTACTTGGTCTCCAGGATATAGCCTACGCCGCCCTTTCCGGACTGGCTGTTGATACGGATAACATCTGCATCGTAGTTTCTTCCAACATCGGTCGGGTCGATCGGCAGATATGGAACTGTCCAGCGGCTCGGGTCTTTTTCCTCTCTCCAGTGCATTCCTTTAGCGATCGCATCCTGATGGGATCCGGAGAAAGCTGCGAATACAAGTGCACCGCTGTACGGGCTTCTCTCGTCAACTTTCATGCCTGTGCACTCTTCGTATACTTCGCATACATGCGGCATATCGGAAAAGTCAAGCTTCGGATCTACGCCCTGGGAGAACATGTTCATTGCAACAGTAACGATATCCACGTTTCCGGTACGCTCTCCATTTCCGAATAAGGTTCCCTCGATTCTGTCAGCGCCTGCCAGCAGACCCATCTCAGAATCTGCGACACCGCAGCCACGGTCATTGTGTGGATGAAGGGAAACGATAACGTTTTCACGGTATTTCATGTTTTCGCACATGTATTCGATCTGGCTTGCATATACATGAGGCATGGAATGCTGTACGGTAACAGGCAGGTTGATGATCGCTTTGTTGTCTGCGGTCGGTTTCCATACATCCAGAACTGCGTTGCAGACTTCCAGCGCGTATTCCGGTTCTGTTCCTGTAAAGCTCTCCGGGCTGTATTCAAACTGGAAATTTCCTTCTGTCTGGTCAGCCAGTTCTTTGAGGAGTTTTGCTCCGTCTACAGCGATCTTCAGGATCTCTTCTTTGGATTTCTTGAATACCTGCTCGCGCTGTGCTACGGAAGTAGAGTTATATACGTGAACGATCGCTTTCGGTGCGCCCTTGACAGCCTCGAAAGTTTTGCGGATGATATGCTCTCTCGCCTGAGTCAGTACCTGGATGGTTACGTCATCCGGGATCAGGTTCTGTTCGATCAGAGTACGGATAAAGGTGTATTCTGTCTCAGATGCTGCCGGGAAGCCAACTTCGATCTCTTTGAAACCGATCTCTACGAGCAGTTTGAAGAATTCGATCTTCTGCTCCAGGCTCATCGGGATGACCAGGGCCTGGTTTCCATCACGAAGGTCAACGCTGCACCAGATTGGAGCTTTGTCTACATATTCTTTCTCTGCCCATTTCATGCATCTCACTGGCGGCATAAAATACTGTCTCTGATATTTTGTTACGTTTTCCATGATCTTTCCTCCATCTTGTAAAAAATTCTGTGCAAAAAAAAATCTCTCATCTCTACACTATTGTAAGAGACGAAAGACAGTAACTTTCGCGGTACCACTCTTATTTATGAACGGTTTCATACACTCAAGGGATACGGGATCATTGGATCCTTATATCCTCTCCATATAACGGTGGATACCGTCTGTGTCTACTCTCCTTATCGGATTTCGGACAGATGCTCAAAGGCGAGTTCCATGGATTCCTTCTGCTGCCTTACACCAGCCGACAGCTCTCTGCGCTCCGGTTTGCATGTACTATTCCTTATCATTGCATTTCATCATTTTGCTTTTTCTGATGTAGTAAGACTAACATGACATTTCATTCTTGTCAAGGGTGAATTTCAAAAGTTCCCTTTAAAACAATATACCGGATTCCTTATTTGAAATCCGGTACGTAAATATTATTTTTTATCCAGAAGTTCTGCCAGGATTCTGGAATACTGTCTTGCCGCGTCACCATTCATGTGACCATCATAATCTGTGTATGCCTTCATGTCATGTGTAAATACCTTGAAGTACTGTGTGTTAAAGTTCAGATATTCTACATCCTGCTCTTCAAAAAATTTACCGAAATACTTCCACGCCGCATTATAATTATCACTGTAATCCTTCAATGCCGCAATTGGAACCGGTGTGGTTACTGCCACAAACTCAATGTCATTTTCTTTACAGAATGAAATCAGCTTCTGGAGGTATTCCATATTCTGGCTGCTGACTTTATCCTGTTCAAACAGTTTTGGCTCTGTTTTCTTTATTTTCTTTACATCCACCGGATACCTTTCGATAAATCCACTCTCATGATATTCCTGAGAATCACTCTTTAACCCTTCGATGCTGTAATCTTTTTTCAATTTCTGTGTGAAAGTCTCTTTGATCTTTGGAACTTCATAGCTAAGTGAATATTCATACCACGGAAACAAAACTGTTCGGAAATTACATTTCACAATAGAATTCCAGAAGTACTCTGCCTTCGCTTTTGTGACTGGAAATTCATGATAAAACAGCAGATAGTTGTTTCCTTCTTCTTTTTCGGTAACAAAATATCCCGGATCCACTTCATAAATGATTCGTTTCGGTTTCTGCTTCTCTGTGATCAGCTTTGTAAGATAATATGCATCAATCCCATATTCACCACCTACGCAGAGATTATGTCCTGTACGTCCGTTCACTTCCTCCATGGACTCCGGATCAATATCCATTTTACCATGAGAAGTTCCCAGAATAATGTCATCAAACTGCTGTGTTACAACTGTATGTACATCGTTTCTCATAAAAGTGCAGGGATAAAGTGCTGTATCCAGCAGTATCAGTATTGCTGTGCAGACTGCAATGACGAGAACTGCTTTTGAAAATTTTTTAAAACTGTGCATAGATAAATCCCCTTACTGCCGCTGTTGATCCGAAGAAACCAATGGATAACAGCAGGCAAAAATAAATTGCCACTGTGACCGGTAAACTACATCTGGACAGCGTCTCCCTGATTCTGATACCACGTTCCTGAAGAACGCTGACAATAAACAGAATCATGCATCCAACTGCAAGAATCAGCAATGCATAAGGTGTAAATGCTGTTCCCTCCTTGCCTGCCGGAATCAGAAGCAGTTCTGCCGGCGCAAATCTGGTCACCGCCAGTCTCATCATATGAAGTGCCTGTCCAACGGTATCTGCACGGTCAAAGAACCAGCTGATGTTTACCAGAACAAAAGTCCTGATGATCATAAACACATAATACCAGTTCTCTTTGCCCGTAATATTGAGCTTTTTCTTCCAGTTCTTGTAGTTTCCTGCCATAAGGCCGCTGAATGCAATGATAATACCGTTATACATACCATATACGATATATTTCCATGCTGCACCATGCCACACACCAACTACAAAAAATACAATCAGATTTGACAGACAGATCGGTAAAGTACGACCTGTTTTCTTTCCAAAGACTTTTTTTGCCCATCTTCCAAATTTTTTCATCCATCCAGAAAGCGTCACCGGATAAAAAACATAGTCCTTCATCCATGTACCAAGGGTGATATGCCAGCGATGCCAGAAGTCTGTAATAGACGTTGCAAAAAACGGACGGGTAAAGTTCTCATCCAGTTCAATTCCAAACATGGAAGCAATACCAATTACAACATCCATTCCACCGGAAAAATCCGCATACAGCTGTATCGTATAAAACAGGACTCCAAAGATTGCCAAGCCGCCATACTGATTCGGATTATCAAAAATTGCATCTACAAAAACCGCTGACCAATCTGCCAGGATCATTTTTTTGAAAAAGCCCCAGAGAATTCTCTCAAGACCTCTTGTAATATTCGCGCTCTCAAATTTATGAGGCTCATAAAGCTGATGTGCCAGTCTGCTGTATCTTCCGATCGGTCCCTGAAGGATCTGCGGGAAGAAGGATACAAACAGCGCATATTTCAAGGGATGATGTTCTGCCTTGCATCGTTTCCAGTATACATCCAGAATATATCCCGAAGACTGAAAGGTATAAAAGGAAATGCCCAGTGGAAGCAGAATCTGCATTCCCCTCAGATTCATATGAAACAGGGCATTCAGATTCTCTATTGCAAAGTTTGTGTATTTCACAAGACCAAGCATTCCAAAATTAAGTACCAGCCCAAGGATCACAAATTTCCTTGCGGTTTTGTGTTTCCCTGCTGTTTCCATTTTTTCTATGGCAAGCGCAGTCAGCCAGGTTACAAACGTGGAAAACAGCAGAAAGCCAACATATCTGATGCCTCCCGCTATGTAATAAATATAACTGAAAGCCAACAGCACCAGCCATTGCCACTTTGCAGGCACAAGATAATATACAATAACTCCTGCCGCTACAAACAATAAAAAAAGATTTGATACTAATGACATGATATTTTCTCCTGCATAAGCCAGAATAAGGCACTGCACTAATTACTTAATGCAGTGCCCCTGCCTGACTGATTAATTCAAAATTGCATTGTCCAGACATCCATCATCGCTTCCGCCGTCAGAATCTCCGGAATCATCGCTTCCGCCGTCAGAATCTCCGGAATCATCATAACTGTAGTCATCGTAGCTGTAATCATCATAACTGTCATCATAGCTGTAATCCTCTGTCTGTGAGGATGTCTGCTGTGCCGGTGCTTCTGTCGGTTTCGGTGCCAGTGCCTGCTCTGTTTCCTTTGTATTGACAGATTTCTTCAGATCCTTGCTGTCAAATACAATATAAGCAACTTCTCCTTCAAGATGAAGTTCCGCTTCCTCTGTATCGCCAAACGGAAGTGTATGAAGTGTTGCAGTTGTTCCATCTTCGAATGTAATCTGCATATCATATTTCTGAACTTCCGGCTCAGATGTTTCAGATGCTTCTTCTGTGTCCTTGTCATCTGCTGTCTCTGCTGCATCTTCTGTGTCTGCATTCGGGTCAAACCAGAGTGTTCTTTCTTCATCTGCTGCAAACTTGTCATCTTTTTCGAGGAAATTATCCGGATATTTCTCATCTTTCTCATTCTTGACAGTCACTTCTGTAATCACCTTACCTGTAAGGTTCTTGAATTTCAGGCTGAAAACACCCTCTGCGTCTTTATCTGTTTCCGGTTTTTTACCGATTGTTTTTTCTTCTTCTGTTTCTTTGGAATCCCCGGTATCATCTGCTTTGGCTTCTGTCGCTGTTTCTGTGTCTGCTGCCATAACAGCCTGGCCTGCTAACAGACTGGTTCCAATTGCCGCTGTCATTAAAATTGTTACGATTTTTTTCTTCATTTACCTGTCCTGCCTCTCTTTTTAGTAGACTTTTTTCTTGATATACTTCAAAGTACCTTTCTGTCCGTATTTGACTGCATATCCTGTGTAACCTTTCGGTCCGTATTCCTTCTGGAAGTTTGGATCATATACATAAGTGTTGTTTTTGACCTTAATTTCAACCCATGCATGAGGTCCGTTGCCTTTACCTTTGTTTACGTAACCAGTTACATAATGTGCATTATATCCCGCAACCTTTGCCATCCAGTAAAATGTACTTGCCATCACATAGCAGTCACCACTTCCTGTACGGAAACCATAAATTCCATAATATGTCTGGTTTTTCTTTGCCACTTTGTAGTTTCCATTGTAGCGAAGAGATGCTGACCAGTTAAACGCTTTTCTTAAGTTACCGCCACATTTCTGAAGACGGATTGCTGCCAGTGTCTCTACCTGAGACAGTTTGGTTGCACGTCCCCGAGTATCGATCCTGTAGTAAGTACTTGCGTTGTATTTGTAATATTTCTTGTTTTTCACAAGTGTATATTTGGAATCAAAGATATAGGTATATTTGCCGATCTTACGGATTCCTTTTACTTTTTTGCCGTTTTTGTCATAATAATATTTATGATCTTTGCTCCATGTATTTTTCAGAACAGCTGCTTTGGTTGTTGCCGCTGACACGGTCTGTACATTCATAACCGGAGCTGCTGCCGGCATTGCTGCGATCACAAGACTTAAAACGAGTGCTGTTAATTTTTTCTTCATGCTAGATTCTCCCTCTTCTTTCTTAGTAGCGTGAAACAAGGCTCTCTACAACATCATATTTATAGCTCTTACCCTTTGGACGGAATACAGATAACTCTACATTATCATAAGTATAGGTGATATCCACTCCGTTTCCATTTCTGAAACAACTGTTTTTGGAAATTTTGTATTTTTTGTATTTTCCGAGAAGTTTCTTGATTGTTGTTGCATTTTTGTTTGTTCTGGAAGCAGCTCTCAACTGTGCTGTTTTTGTTTTGTTGTAAGTCCCGTTTGCGTTGAAGTAATATACATATGGCATTCCATATGCAGAGGTACTTCCCACACGTACTCCCTTAACTCTGTGTCCCAGATAATCAAAGCCATAATACTGACCCTTGATCTTTTTGACAATTACACTGTATTTTCCCATCATTTCTTTGTCGGCCTGATAGGCTGCACCATTTGCTCCAAAGTAATAGGTATAGCTGACCTTGCCGCTCTTGATCTTACGCCAAGCATTACACAGTTTCTTGCCATTCTCATAAGCGTAATATCTGCCGCCTGATTTCTTCAGGGTTGTTTTTGCAGCAGCCTGCACAGTAACTGGCTGAGAAACTGAAACAACCGGTGTCAGCATGAGCAGCAGGAAAAGTGCTACTGCCAAGATTTTTCTGGTTTTTTTCATGTTGATTCTCCTTTTTTATTTAAAATTTTATTTTATACTGTGCTACATAAGACGGGCGTGAAGCCGCATCAAATAAAGCTCCATACATGTTATCATAATAGCGTCCATTTATCATCACAAAGCTGTGTCCCTCTGCCAGAGTGATCACATACGGCTGATATCCCAGTTCCTTTGCAACTGCTGCGACTGCACTTGCCATTCCATAACAGTTTCCTGTCAGACCGTTTTCAAACATCTGAACTGCGTATTTGTATACCCATCTGCGGCTTCTGAATTCAGCAGGGGTAGGATCCATGCTTCCTACAAATCTATTATAACCTATAATATAATTAAAGCATGCCCGCAGTTTCTGACGATTGGTCATACCTGCTGTTGTATGATTTGCAATAAATCTCCTTGCTGCCATCTTACAGCGTGCCTGCATGGTATCCACCGCATATCCGTTCTTGCCAAGCCTGAGACCGCTTATAGTCCTGTTGACTATGCATCTGCCACTTTTGTAAGCATAATAGACTCTGCCGTTTACTTCCTGCCATCCGCCAACGCCTTTACCATATTTGTTGACGATAAACCAGTATGTGTTTATCTTTACGACTTTCGTGCTTCCAGGTGTCACTTTGTGAGAGTTCATATCAAATACATAATATATCCCTCTTACATTGCATGCCCCACCTCTGGCTGCTACGCCATTTTCACGGAACCAGTAATATTTACCTTTGATGATCTTCCATGTATTCCGGACAGGTTTATTATTGACATAATAGCGATAACCACCCTTTTCCCAGATAAGTCCCTTCTTGACTTTCGAAGTACTTCCCTTACCAGTGGATGCTGAAGTCTTCGCGCTGCTATTCACTGCCGCATGAACATCCCCTACTCCACATGAAAGGATCAATGCAAAAAAGAATACCACCAGCATCGTTCTGCCAGCCCAACTACTTCTTTCCAATTTCATTCCCTCCTCTCCTTTCCAGTGTTTTTACATTATAATATATTCTTTGGACAATTTCAATCAATTGACCATCAAAATAAAAAAAAGCAGTTGCAAAAGTATTTTCTGCTTGCTATAATACTACATATTCTCGGGGTATGGCGTAGCTTGGTAGCGCGCACGGCTGGGGGCCGTGAGGTCATGGGTTCAAATCCCATTTCCCCGATGTTCTTATTCAACAGGAAAGGCTTCTGGACGTTATGGTCGTTCGGAAGCCTTTTTGTTTTATTTTATTCTTTTATGCGACTGGTATGATATTTCTCACGACATCTGTATGACTGTAGCCGTCATAACGTGTTTTCAGATTGGTAAAGGTAACTGCTGCTGTCTCATTTATACTGTCCAGAACTGCTGTTCCTTCTCTGCCTGTAATCTGTACATTGGGAGTATTTGCTGTGATGCCCTGAAATTTATAACGCAGCGTTTCTTTTTCACTGATCGTGTAACTTCCAAATGGAACTTTGGCTATTGTGCAGCTCAAAACGGCATAGTCTCCCTGTTTTTCGTAATTTTCCTGTCTGAACTCTACATAATTTTCGTAACTGTGCGCTTTTCCCTTCCGATCTGTTCCATTTACCACAAACCGGAAAACCGGATTTCCATGCGCCCAGATAATATCATTCTCCAGGATCTTTTTTGTTATCGTTATCTCACCATATGGCGGACGTATTCCTTCATTTGACACTTCCAGCGCAAAGTCCTGGTTTTCGTCCAGAATAGAGATATCTTCTTTCCAGTTCCCAAGGTATCCTTCTGGTGCCTGTGTCTCGACCAGTCTGAATTTTCCTTTGTTCTGGTCTGTATATTGCAGTTTTTTCGTATATAATTTCGTTTTCTCCGTATACGCAAACTGCTCTCCCGTAATGGCATAACTCTTTTTCTGTTCATCCCATGCATATGCCTGAAATACTGCTCCTGTCAGGTCTTTCGTGCTGTCTGCCGCATCTGTTTTGCGGATGCTGCAGTTCCTTTCAATAATCCCACGTACCCATGACATATTTGTTTCCTGGGTGTCTGCCATCTGTGAGGAATCAAGACGTCGTTTTGCCTGGTTTGAAATATGATAATAAATACCGTCTTTATAATGCCCATGAGCGGCAATCACACTGTCTGCTTTGGCTTTTACATGGATCCTGAAATAATAGGTTACATTATTGCAGGCCGCATCAGTCTTCAGGAAGCTGTTCGCAGCCGCAAACTTCACTGTATTCTTCGTAGCAGTGATCGTGAACTGCTGCGTGACATCATTCCCCTGAGCAGTTTCGACAGAAGCACTTTTGTACTCCAGGCAGGAATCCAGCTGATCCGTGACCTCAAATTTTTTGTAATCTCCCGGAAGAACTGTCTGTGAGATCATATAATCAAATTCCTTGGTCTTTGGGATAGTATAAGGTTTTTCCGCTGCTGTATCCGATTCCGATTCACGTCGTTTCATGCTGCTATAAGACGAATCAACAGCTCCGACTTTCTTCTCAGGTTCCGAATTCGGCTCATAGGTTCCAACTGTCTGTGCCCCTGACATAAAAAACGCTGAATACGGAGTTTTTCCTGTCAGTCCACCCGCACCTGCAAGCCAGTTTACTGTAAAGGACTTATTAAAATCTACATGACACCAGCCTTTTACATCGTTGTTATCTGTTGATGTTCCTTCCGGAGCACATACTTCTGTGTATACCGTTCCATTACTTGTAGTTCCGGTCGTCGCCTGTAGATGCTCGTACCCGCTTCGGATATACATGGCATCTACGCCCCATCCGTCATAAACACGAAATCCCTGACCTCCGTCAAGGTCCATCATCGTCACATGCCCTTTAGGAGAAATCTGATCTCCGGTTTCATGATCGAAGAACTCAAACTTAAAGCGCACAATTCCTACAGAAAGTGTTGAAAAGGCAATCCTGTCATTATAAAACAGAATACATGGAGAAATCACAGTATTGTCAACACCCATATGTGTATAGCTTACCGTACCCCATTCCGGCACTGTAATTTTCAGGTCTACAATTTTACCCTTATATTCCCCTACATTTGTATACTTTGCAGAAATTTTTCCCTTCTGTGCAGCATTCTGAATACTGCATGCCGAAAAGGTATTCTTGTAATTTGTTGCACCATTCTGGGACCAACCGAACTGCGCATCCAGTTTAGCCGGAAGGCTTGCAGAAGCCCCCTGCACCTCCGTAAGTTTCGTCTTACCTTTTCGAAAAGCATATGCAAAGGCATACTCTGGTCTCATCTTATAATTTGCTGCCACAGCCTTGACTGCTGTAGACCTGGCAGAAGTACTTACTGCTTCCGCTTCTTCTCCGTCATTGAAAATCTCTGCTTCTTCATTTTCTTCCCCGGGAATTTTCTCAAACTCTGCATTCAGAATCACAGAACTTTCCGGCATAACAAACTCATATCTCTGATCTTCTCCCAGAGTTACCGAAACAGCTTCTCCTTCACTTTCTGCTATTACTTCTGTGCACTCATATCCTTCAAATGGATGGATATAGAAACCCACTGCTTCTCCTGCCACAAAAAGATGTTCTCGTTCCTGCATCTGCAAAAGTTCATCGGCACTCAGCTTTTCCTGTTCTTCTTTAAGCTGCAGAAGATCCGTTTCAAATACAATCGTTCCCTGTTCTGCTCTGACTGTCACATCGAAAGAATCCGGTTCCGTATTTTCTTCAAAATCTGTCTCGGATATCTCAGCAGAATCTCCGTCCGCATCTTCTGAAAAATCTTCGTCATCAGCTTTCTCTGTTTCGTCTCCGGGCATAAATATATCTTCATCTCCATCTGCATCCTGAAACTCATCCTGTATTTCTTCCTGAAACACAGAATCTGAGGCAGCAGAGATTCCCGTAACAGCAGAAACAGCAAATAATGCAGCAAAAATTCCTGATATTATTCTTTTTTTCATACTCCTCTGCCTCCTTTCCATGCTTTGATTACAAGAACCATGCCACCAGAAGCAAGAAGAAGGATCAACAGAAGTTCTGTTGCTGACGAGTCACCTGTTTTGACATGGTCTGCCTGTTTGCTTCCGTTATCTCTGGTCACTGCCGGCCGGGCAGTACTTTCCCCGCTTTCGGATCCTCCTGTTGAATCGGAAGATGATGTCTTTTCTTCTTCATTAACAGTAAAGATCCATGTGACATCTGTTTTTTTCTGTGCCATACGGTTATCCCACTCTGCCGGAATCTCCAGCCGAAACTTCATACTTCCTTTCTGTCCGGCTTCCAGAATTCCCAGCGTTTTGTTTCTGGCAAGACCCGTGGAATCCAAAGTCCCGCTGTACAGAATCTTATTTCCCATTGCCACGGTAAGTTTTACATCCTTAAGCATCGCAATCTGCTCACTGTTTCTGCCTTCCGTGCTGGTTCGGAACAAAATTTCCGCCGCACTGTCTGTAGTATTGGACACTGTGATCGTATCTGTAAGCACATCTCCCGGCATCGCAGTTCCGAGATTTGTAAAAAAATCTCCCGGCACAGACAGGAGTTTATGCGCCTTTCCGTTAAATTCCACTGACAGCTTCGTCTGCGGCTTTTTGCAGGTCATTGCTCCGTCTTCTTCATGGATACACTGCCGAATCAACTGATTTCCCCATGGCGACATGGCACTGAAATCCGGTGTGAAATTCGCTGCCTGGATTGCTTCTGCCTGAATGGTCAGCCCCAGTTTCTGAAGCTCATGCTCCTTTTTCCAGGATGCCGGAATATGTACACTCTGGAACAGATCGACCGTCTCTTTTCTCTTCAGGATACTGGTGTAATAATAGTACTCTCCGCGTTTGATCCATTTAGAAGAAAAACCGGAAAGTTTCGTATCGTCCAGACCTTCCAGTTCTTTCCGGTCATTTGTATACAAGATCCTGGCGCGCACCCAGCACGGAAGAGCACGGTTTGTGATCCTTGGGATCTTGGATACCACTGCCCCGGGAAGGACATCTCCTTTATTGTTGTAAAGAACTTCTTTTGTTCCCTTCTTTTCAAATTCTTCCACACTGATCTTGATATCCCCCACAGAGATATGGTTCACAACCTGCAAAGTGTCCGAAAAATATCCATACACGCCTGATATCCCCAGGATGCTCAAAGAAAGAATTCCTGCCGCTATCTTTGTTCTTTTTCTCATAGTTCTTCCATCCTTTAAGTCCGATAAAATTCCCAGGCACTTCTGTAATCCTCAAATCCGGCAGCCTGCACAGACTCCTCATAAACCTGTACTTCAAATGCATCGATCTGATCCAGATATGTCTTTTCAAGTTTCGAAGAATCTACGGAGATTCCTGAAAAGAGAGGCGTTGTCTTCTCTCCTTCCCGGAGGACTTTTTTGTAATAATAAAATCCGTCATCTGCTTCCACCCAGTTTGTCCGATCTATCTGCTTCAATGTCACTGCCCTGCCTATATCAGAGTTGGAATACCCCAGTGATACCCTTACATAACAGTCGACCGAAGCCTCTTCGCCCTGCACATTTCCATTTGCGACCCATACTGTTTTTGGAAGTTCAGAATCTTCATCTCCGGGCAGAGGTGATGGTGTAGGAAATTCTTCTACGATATTTGTCGTGTTCTTCCCCACGCCAACCACGTTTACTACCTGGTCATAAGAAGTCAGATATGCATTCGTACCACCGATTCCAAGGATGAAGCCCAGTGTCGCCGCACATGCGACAGCCAGTTTCTTCCTGTTTTTCATATCTTACTACCTGCTTTCTTTCTGCACTTTCTTACGGAGTAACCTGACCTTCCTGTCCTTTATTCTGATTTACATATTTCTCATACGCTGTTCTTGCCTGGTCAACAACACTTGCAGAATCTCCTCCGGTATACGATGTCTGAATTGCATAGGCTCTGATCGGAATACTCAGATTTTTCTCATCGATCTGCCCCTCAATGATATTGAGGAATTTTACAGAATCAAACAAAGTGTTTGTTGTCTGCTCCGGCTTCAACACTTCATTATATGCATAGACATAGACCTGATTATCTCCTGTTTTTTTGGAGCTTAATTTTGTCCAGTTTGTCGGCGTCTGGAAAGAAAACAGTTCCTGTTCTCTTTTGCCTAATCGTGTTCCATCTTCTGATGCTGCCTCTACTTCTGCCATCGGAATGGATACTTCCAGATAGACGAATGCATCATTTACTCCTGTATTTTTGATCTGTGGATCTTTTTTTACGTCTTTTCCCGGCTCGATTTTTGTCTGTTCTTCCGGTTTAAATCCAGGCTCGTCCAGATCAATAGATACTTTGCCGACGGTAAACTGATTATCTGCTTTATCAAAATCTGTCAGGTAAGCAGATACACCACCGATAGATGCCAGACATAAAACTCCTGCTACAAATCCTGCTTTTTTGAGGTTTCTTTTTTTGTTTGTTTTCATATTTTTGCCCGCGCTTTCTTTCGCGCTCTCCTTTCTGTCAGTTCATTCTGAACTATAAAAATCAATTCCTGCGAAATCATCAGAATACATATGGCCCAAATTGTCTTTCGTCTCATAAAAGCTGCCATATATCCAAGAAACGGTATTGTAAACACTACCGTTCCGAGCACCTGCTCTGCACTTACCGGTGCCAGGTCTTCCCCGTCATTTGCATCGCCCTTTGTGATCAGTATACTGCCTTCTCTGCGTATAACACGATGTGTCACAAAACTGTCATTCAGGCTGTATGTGATGATATCTCCGATCTGAGGGTCTTTCCGGCTGGTATCTGTAAATACAAGTCCTCCCGTCCTGATCTTTGGTTCCATGGAACCGGACAGAACCATATCTACAGAAATTCCGACCCGGGGAAGTATCAGCAACAGCAGACCTGCAAGTCCAAGCACCGCGAAAAAAAGCCGTCCTGCTTTTTCTGCTGTTTTCATAAATCCTGCCTTTCTTTTTATGTAGGATATTTTATTGATCTTACGGCGGAGGCCTGCCCCGCAAAAGTCCCGTCATAGAGTACGCCCCTTTGCAGTTAAAATTAAAAAATAATAAAAATGGAATTCTAAAGATCCTCTTCAGAAGAAGAGTCCGTGGCAGAGATGTCTGCCGTTGTTTCAGATGGTCTTATCATACGCTGTGAGCCAAAGAAAGTCAACCAGATTCGTTCCCCCTGTTTCGACAGCCAAAAGTCAGAAAACATCAAAAAAAGACGCACCCTGACGGGTGCGCCTTAAAATTTCCTTAGTTATTGATGAGTTTATCCTCGCCGTTCCAGCTGTACAGTTTACGGATCTCCTCGCCGACTTTTTCTGACGGATGCTCGGAAGCCAGTTTTCTCATTGCTTTGAAATGAACCTGTTTTCCAGCGTCAGACATATCAAGCAGGAATTCTTTTGCGAATGTACCATCCTGAATGTCTGTCAGGATCTGTTTCATAGCTTTCTTTGTTTCTGCTGTAACGATCTTCGGTCCTGTGATGTAATCGCCATATTCAGCAGTGTTGGAGATAGAGTATCTCATTCCTGCAAATCCTGACTGATAGATCAGGTCAACGATCAGTTTCATCTCATGGATACATTCGAAGTATGCATTTCTCGGGTCATATCCAGCTTCGCAAAGTGTTTCGAAACCAGCCTGCATAAGTGCAACAACACCACCACAGAGAACTGCCTGCTCACCGAACAGGTCTGTTTCTGTTTCTGTACGGAATGTAGTCTCAAGAAGACCAGCTCTTGCTCCGCCGATTGCAAGACCATAAGCAAGTGCTTTGTCAAGTGCTTTACCTGTATAATCCTGCTCAACAGCTACCAGACAAGGAGTTCCTTTACCTGCCTGATATTCGCTTCTTACTGTATGTCCTGGTGCCTTTGGTGCGATCATAGTAACATCTACGTTCTTTGGTGGAACGATACATCCGAAATGAATGTTGAAACCATGAGCGAACATCAGCATGTTGCCTTCTTCAAGGTTCGGCTCGATATCTTCTTTGTAAAGTTTAGCCTGTTTTTCATCATTGATCAGGATCATGATGATATCAGCCTGTTTTGCTGCTTCTGCTGCTGTATATACTTTAAAGCCCTGCTCCTCGGCTTTCTTCCAGGACTTGCTTCCCTCATACAGACCAACAATGACATTGCAGCCTGATTCCTTTAAGTTCAGTGCATGTGCATGTCCCTGGCTGCCATAACCGATAATCGCAATGGTCTTACCATCCAGTAATCCTAAATTACAGTCTTCCTGGTAAAAAATCCTGTTTGCCATCTTTGTTTCCTCCTAAGCTATTTGTAAATTTTTTCATAATTTATCGTTAAGGGCTGTTACCCTTAGCAAACACTGTTATTATGTAAAACTCCTATAAGAATTTCACATCACTGGCACCTCTGGAAAGTCCGGTAATACCAGTTCTTGCAAGTTCCAGTATCTCATACTCTCCCAGAAGGTCGATCAGAGCACTCAGCTTGCTCTTGCTTCCTGTCATCTCAATGACCAGAGAAGTCTTGCCGACATCAATGACGTTGGCACGGAAAATATTTGCGATGGAAATGATTCCCTCTCTCTGCTCCGGTCTCGCTGCGACCTTCACAAGAACCAGTTCTCTACTCACACTGTTATCCGGCTCAAGAACCTTGATATCTCTTACATCTACCAGCTTGGCAAGCTGTTTGGTGATCTGTTCCAGAATCATGGAATCTCCACTGCATACAACTGTCATTCTGGAATAACGCTCATCTGCAGTCACACCAACTGTCAGGCTGTCAATATTATAACCGCGACGGCTGAAAAGTCCGGAAATACGGCTCAAAACACCTGCGGTGTTATCTACTAACAGGGACAAAATTCTCTTTTGCATAACCCACCTGCTTTCATCACTTTAACCTTGTAAACAATTCCATTGTAAAATTGTTTGCATGTTTTACATTATAACAACATTAGCCCGTTTGTCAACGTCAAATTTTGCTGTATTTGTATATCTATGCATATATTTCGTGGTTTTTCTTACCTTTTTTGTATTTTATACAAGATATTTTTTGCGAAGAGAGTCGACTGCCTTTGGAGTCATGTAGAGAGCCCTCTTCAAAAACATTTCTTCGGAACCATAATCTTGTCTGATCGCGTCAAAAACCGCCTCCAGATATTCTTCCTTGACACGGTACAGTGCCTTGATCTTGTCCATCACTTCATTGTCCACGATCATCTTGGTTTCCAGAAGCCGGATCATATGCTGCTGGTCTTCCTCCAGGCAGCGGTTGGTACGGAGATAGTCCTCCATGATCGTCTCCATCGGTACCCCGAGCGCATAGAGAAGAAGTGCCGTTCCAACGCCGACCCTGTCTTTACCCATGCTGCAGTGCCACAGGACGGCACCCTCTTCCTGCTGCAGGATGACATCCAGAAAACGGGCATACTGTTTGACCGAAAAATCATCTCGCACAAAAGAAACATACTGTTTCTGCATGAACTCATCGATCGGCTGGTCAAATTTCAGAAGCATTTCCAGCAGATTTCCGGAACGGGTAATGCCAAGAGTTTCTTCATCTACGATTGAGATCTCATGGTACTCCACTCCCTCAAGAACGGTATCCGGTTTTTCCAGGACTTCCTTTCTGGTACGAAAATCGACAACCGTCGACAGATGATACTCATCGAGGAGCGTATCCTGGTCCTGAAGAGACATATGATACAGATTACCGCTCCTCAGAAGCCTGCGCGGAAGGATATGTCTTCCATCCTTCGTGGCAAGCGCTCCGAGATCGCGGGTATTCGGAAGGCTCTGGAGCGGAATCCTCGCACCCTTCGGAAAACCTGTTGCAAGTTTCGGATTTAGGACTTTGAGAAGCTGGATGCAGTCTCTGATCTCTTTGTCCGTCATCTCAAATTCATAGCGTTTTTTTCGCCGGGTGATGATCACAAGAGAGCTGGTGCTGAACTGCTTCTGCCGCCCACCTTCCACACCTTCTCTTCGCATATACGCCCACAAAATGTCCTTACATGGCAGATAATTGATCAGCATTCTTTTTGCGAAGATAAGATTGCCGTCTTCGATTCTTATTTTTCCATATTTCATAACTTTTTCTCCTGCCTTCTCAGATCAGACCGAGTTTTGTGAGACCGTTTCGGATTCCATAGTGAAACATATCTGTGGTCACATAATCTGCCAGTTCACGGATCTTCTGGGAACCATTTCCCATGGCCACCTTTGTCGCTGCATATTCAAACATGGACAGGTCATTGTTGCTGTCCCCAAAGACTACAGTGCTTTCCCACGGAATGTCAAAGATACGGCAGACTGCAGCGATTCCGACAGCCTTATTGCAGCCCTTCGGAACCAGCTCGATCGTTGTTCCCACAAACGCATTGTTCTCATGGCGGATCACGTCATAATACTGTGACAGTTCCCTGCATGCCTCTTCGTCGTTGCAGCCCTCTGTCATCTTGGCACTGATCTTGTTGATATGCATGCTGTCCTCATAGCCGCGGATCGGCCGCCATTTCGGTCCAAGAGCCTCTGTGATCAGGTCACGATACCAGTTGACTTCATTCGTATACTCATCCTTGTCATAGTACATGAAATCTGCACCTTCCATGACCGGGATCAGACCGTATTTACGCAGAGTCTCCACGGAAAGTTTCGCCACTTCCACCGGCATCTCTTTGTTATAAAGCCGCTGTCCGTCTTTTTCAATAGTCGCGCCACATGCGCTGATCATACCGGTAAACGGGATCTGTTCCAGATAGCCCGGGACAAAAGCCCTGCTTCTTCCGGTGCACAGCCACGCCTCATGTCCGTTTTCCCTTAATTTACGGATCGCCTCTACCGCACTGTCCGGAACTCCTTTTTCAATATCGCAGATCGTACCGTCTGCATCAAAAAAAACTGCTTTTTTGTCTGTATTCATTCTCTTTCCCTCTTCTTATGCCTGTTTATGCAAAAAATTCCTTTGCTGCCTTAACAAAATACTCTGTGTCCCTCACCCCTGCTGTCTCATACGGAGAATGCATGGAAAGCTGTGGCAGGCCGATATCCACCGTATTCATCGGGACCTGCGTGTTGGAGATATTTCCAAGCGTGGAACCGCCCGGAATGTCAGAACGGTTGACAAATGTCTGCCACGGAACACCTGCCCTGTCGCAGAGATCTTTGAACACAGCCGCTGACACTGCATCTGTGCAGTATTTCTGGTTTGCATTGTATTTGATCACGATTCCTTTATTCAGAAGCGGATGGTTGACCGGGTCTGCCTTATCTGTATAATTCGGGTGGAGCGCATGGGCATTGTCTGCGGAGATCATAAAGCTGTCCGCAAGTGTCATCAGATATTCCTCGTATGTCCTTCCAAGCCCGCTGTTGATACGGAGAAGTGTGTCTTTGAGGAAGGTGGATGCCGCTCCCTGCTTCGTGCCGCTTCCGACTTCTTCATTGTCAAGGACACAGTGCACCGCAATGCAGTCCTGCTTCTGTGCGCCCAGAAAGCCCTTCAGAGAGGCAAAAGCGCACTGCAGGTCGTCCAGTCTGGCGCTGGATGCGAATTCGTTCTCTGCGCCCCATATGGAGCCTTCCATGCGGTTGTAAAGAAAAAGATCATGGCTCAGGATATCTTTTTCTTCTACATCAAGCTGTGTGCTCAGAAGTTTCTGCAGTGACACATCAGAACCTCCCATGCTGAACAACGGCAGCATATCCTTCTGTGGATTATAGGAAACGCCGCTGTTTGCCTCCCGGTTCATATGGATCGCGAGGTTCGGGATCATCACGAGGTTCCTGTCGAAATCGATCAGTTTTTCTTCTAACTTTCCATCTTTTCGCACGATCACTCTTCCGGCAATGGACAGCGGACGGTCAAACCACGGTGCCATCAGCATCCCGCCGTACTTTTCGACATTCAGTTTCACGTAAGTCTTCTCTACAACGATCTCCGGGTTTTCTTTGATCTTAAAAGACGGTGAATCGCTGTGGCTGGCGATGATATGAAACTTCCATGATTCCTTCTCCGGTATGGTAAAAGCGATCAGCGCAGAATGGTTCCGCGTCACCACATATTTCCCTCCCGGTGTAAGCTTCCAGTGTTCCTTCTCCGAAAGCACCTGGAATCCATCTTCCGTCAGTCTCGCCTGCATTTCTTCTACAGCGTGGAATGCCGTAGGGCTTTTTTTGATAAAAGCAAGCAGTTCTTTTGTTGTTTCATAGTACATAATCAGCCACTCCTCATCTGTCGTTTATTCTGCACTTGATTATACGTTATTATCTTCTTTCTGGCAATGCCAATCTCACCAGGGGGGGTATCACGCAAAAAGCAGGGTGCCACTTCGACACCCTGCTGCCAGTTTTCCTAAATAAATTTTTATAAAGCTGTGATCCTGCGGATCGCTTCTAAGGTATTTTCGTAGGTTCCGAATGCGGTCAGACGGAAGAAGCCTTCTCCGTGTGCTCCGAATCCTGATCCCGGAGTTCCGACAACGTGTGCTGTCTTCAGAAGATAATCAAAGAAATCCCAGGAGCTCATGTTGTTCGGTGTTTTGAGCCAGATGTATGGAGCGTTCACACCGCCGGATACGGAATAGCCCGCTTCTTTCAGACCGTTGTAGATCGTATGGGCGTTTCTCATATAGTAGGCAACCTGCTCTTTTAACTGTGCTTTTCCTTCCGGGGAATAGACAGCTTCGCCGGCGCGCTGTACGATATATGGGGCACCATTGAATTTGGTCCCATGACGTCTTGCCCAGAGATCATGAAGTGCAACACCTTCGCGGACAAGGTCTTTCGGAACAACAGTGAATCCAAGACGAACGCCGGTAAATCCCGCATTCTTGGAAAAGCTTCTCAGCTCGATCGCACAGGTACGTGCACCTTCACACTCATAAATGCTGTGCGGCACATCTTCCTCTGTGATATATGCCTCGTAAGCGGCATCATAGATGATCACTGCACCGTTCTTGTTTGCATAGTCTACCCACTCCTGAAGTTTGTCCTTTGTGATCGCTGCACCACTCGGGTTGTTCGGGAAGCAGAGATAGATCAGATCCGGTGTTTCTACCGGAAGTTCCGGCAGGAATCCGTTGGATTCCAGACACGGCATGTAGATCACGCCGTCAAAGTTTTCGTTTTTCTTATTGTATTCGCCGGTACGTCCTGCCATTACGTTTGTGTCTACATAAACAGGGTAAACCGGGTCGCAGACTGCCACTTTGTTGTCTGTGCCAAAGATCTCCTGGATGTTTCCGGAATCACTCTTTGCTCCGTCAGAAACAAAGATCTCATCTGCACTGATCTGGCATCCGCGTGCCTCGTAATCATTTTTTGCGATCGCGCTTCTTAAGAATTCGTATCCGAGATCCGGTGCATAGCCGTGGAAAGTCTCGGCATTTGCCATCTCATCGACAGATTTGTGAAGTGCATCAATGATCGCCGGTACAAGCGGCTGTGTGACATCACCGATTCCAAGACGTACGATCTCTACATCCGGATTTGCAGCCTGATATGCGGCTACTTTTTTTGCAATTGTGGAAAAAAGATAGCTTCCCGGCAGTTTCAGATAATTTTTATTTACTGTTACCATAATATATTCTCCTCATCTCTATGTTTGCGCTTCTCTTCTGAAGCATTATTGATTTTTTCTTTTCTCCACTTCTTTTACAAGTGCTTCACGGACTGCGTCCGGGCTTGCCTTGCCTTTGAGTTCTCTCATCATCTTACCGACAAAGAATCCGAATACTTTTTCTTTACCGCCAAGAAGTTCTGCGAGCGGTCCAGGGTTCTCATCCATGATCTTCTGTAAGATGTCGTTGAGAAGTCCTGTGTCTTCTACGATCTTGAGGCCGTGTTCTTCGATATAGAATACTGGTTCGATATCCTCATCAAAGACTTTTTCGAAGACTTTCTTTGCATTCTGTGCGCTGACTTCTTTTTTCTCTACCATCTGGATCAGGTCGGCGAGGTGTTTCGGTGTAAAAGAAACTTTTTCCACATCAAGGCCCTTGTCCTTGGTCAGACGGAGTACTTCACCCATGAACCAGTTGGCTGCTTTCTTCGGGCTGCCGCAGAGGTTTGCAACTTCCTCAAAAAGCTCAGAAAGGTGTCTGGACTCGGTAAGGATTCCTGCATCGTATGCCGGAAGCTCAAATTCTTCCTGATAACGAAGCAGTTTTTCCTCGCGGAGTTCCGGCTGGGAAGTGCGGATCTCATAGATCCATGCATCGGAAATATGGATCGGCGGAAGATCCGGGTCCGGGAAGTAACGGTAATCTTTGGCATCCTCTTTGGAACGCATGGCATGGGAAGATTCTTTGTTGTCATCCCAGCGGCGGGTTTCCTGGACAACGGCTCTGCCTTCTTCGATCAGCTCGATCTGACGCTCTCTCTCGCCCTCGATGGCTCTTGCGATCGCCTTGAAGGAGTTCAGGTTCTTCATCTCGGTTCTTGTTCCGAATGTCTCACTGCCGACTTCACGGACAGACAGGTTGACATCGGCACGCATGGAACCTTCCTGTAATTTACAGTCAGATACACCGAGATACTGCATCATGCAGCGAAGTTTCTCGAGGTATGCGATAACTTCCTCAGAACTTCTCATATCCGGCTCGGATACAATCTCGATCAGCGGCACGCCGCTTCGGTTATAGTCAACCAGAGAGCAGTCTTCCCATTCATCATGGATCAGCTTTCCGGCATCTTCTTCCATATGCATTTCGTGGATACGGATCTTTTTCTTTCCGGCGGAAGTTTCGATCTCTACCCAGCCATCGTGGCAGATCGGCAGGTAAAGCTGTGAGATCTGGTAGTTCTGCGGGTTATCCGGGTAGAAATAGTTCTTTCTGTCGAATTTGCAGTACTGGTTGATCTGGCAGTTTGCCGCGATACCGGCTTTGAGTGCAAATTCTACGACCTGACGGTTCAGTACCGGCAGGGAACCCGGCATACCGGTGCAGACCGGGCAGGTATGTGTATTCGGTGCTCCACCAAACTCTGTAGAGCATCCACAGAAGATCTTTGTTTTTGTTGCAAGTTCTACATGGACTTCAAGACCAATGACGGTTTCATACTGTTTCATGCCTCTTTGCCTCCTTTCAGAGGAGTCGGGAATGCCCCTCTTTCTGCTTCATAAGCAGCCGCTGCACGGAGGATCTTGTGTTCTCCGAAGCAGTTTCCGATCATCTGGATACCGATCGGCATGCCTGCCTTGTCCTGTCCGCACGGAACGGTGATCCCAGGCAGACCGCAGAGGTTGACGGCAACGGTATAGATATCGCCAAGATACATGGCAAGCGGGTCCTTGAGACTTTCTCCGATCTTTGGTGCTGTGTACGGAGCAGCCGGTGCAAGGATCACATCATATTTATCAAAAGCACGATCAAATTCCTGTTTGATCAGGGCTTTGGTACGAAGTGCTTTCAGGTAATAAGCATCGTAATAACCGGAACTTAAAACGAAGGAACCAAGCATGATACGGCGTTTGACTTCCTCGCCGAATCCTTCTGTTCTGGTCTTTTTGTACATATCGTGAAGTCCCTCGTACTCTGCTGCACGATAGCCATATTTTACACCATCGAAACGTTCCAGGTTGGAGCTTGCCTCCGCGCTGGCAATGATATAATAGGCAGGGATCATATATTCCATTGTCTCTACGGAGAAAAATTCTACGATCGCACCCTGTGAGGTGAGGACTTTGAGCGTCTCCATAAAAGCATCTTTGACTTCCGGATCAAGACCTTTGGCGAGGAATTCTTTCGGCACGCCGAACTTCATTCCGAGAAGTTTCTTCTCCTCAATGCTCTTTGAGAAATCAAGGTCTTTGCGGTCGAGGGAAGTGCTGTCTTTCGGGTCATGTCCTGCGATCACTTCAAGAAGTGCGGCACAGTCTGCCACGTCTTTTCCGACCGGTCCGATCTGGTCAAGAGAGGAAGCATAAGCTACCAGTCCATAACGGGATACGGTTCCGTAAGTTGGTTTGATCCCGGTCACGCCGCAAAAAGAACTTGGCTGACGGATAGAACCGCCGGTGTCAGAACCTAAAGCCATAAAGGCTTCTCCTGCTGCAACTGCCGCACAGGAACCGCCGGAAGAACCTCCCGGAACGTGTTCCAGATCCCACGGGTTCCTTGTCACACCGTAAGCAGAAGTTTCTGTGGTACTTCCCATGGCAAACTCATCCATGTTTGTCTTTCCGATCACGATCATTCCGGCTTTTTCCAGACGGTCGATGACTTCTGCGTTATACTGTGGTACGAAGTTCTCTAATATTTTTGATGCACAGGTTGTTTTTTTGCCTTTGATACAAATGTTGTCTTTGACTGCGATTGGCACTCCGGCGAGCGGTCCGGTGTAGGTGCCGTCCATGATTCCTTTTTCGACTTCTTTTGCTCTTGCAAGAGCGTCTTTCTTATAAAGGTCAAGATATGCGTGTACTTTACCCTCTTTTTTCTCTATCTGATCAAAAACCTCTTTGACACCGTCCGCTACTTTGACCTGACGCTGTCTGATCTTTTTTGACAGCTCCAGGGCTGTCATTGTCTGCAGTTCCATCCTCATTCTCCTATCCTATGGTCTTCGGTACCTGATACTGTCCTTCTTTTTCCTTTGGTGCGTTTGCAAGCATTGCTTCTTTGTTGTCTCCGTTTGTCACAACGTCATCACGGAATACATTTTCATCACCAAAGATATGGGACAGAGGCTCCACGCCATCTGTATCCAGTTCGTCCAGTTTTTCTACATAATCCAGCATTTTCTGCATGTCCTGCTTTGCTTTTGCCTTGGCTTCCTCACCTAAGGAAAGTTTTGCGAGGATACATACGTTTTCGATTGTTTCGTCATCTATGATCTTTGCCATCTGACTTTTCCTCCTTCTCTTACGGCTCCAGTCTGTTCAGGTCTCTCGGGAACAGACACGCTTCACGGACGTTTTCTTCTCCAAGAAGCTGCATGGTCAGACGTTCCAGACCAATACCGAGTCCTCCATGTGGCGGCATGCCATGTTTGAAGGTATCCAGATACTGCTCCATTCCTTCTTCTTCCATGCCTCTTGCTGCGATCTTGGCTTTGAGCTGATCGTAGTCATGGATTCTCTGTCCGCCGGTCGTTACTTCCAGTCCGTGGAAAAGAAGGTCAAAACTTAAGGTAAACTTCTCATCACTCGGATCATCCATTGCGTAGAACGGACGTTTCTTGGACGGATAATGAGTTACAAATACAAAGTCCGCATCGTATTCTTCTTTGAAGTATCTTCCGATCAGGGCTTCTTCTTCTGGCTCCAGATCGTATGGGTTGCGGATCTTAC